>CADCOO010000291.1 GCA_902803085.1 uncultured Planctomycetota bacterium | reverse complement strand
CTCTTCGACGTTCTCCCCGCCGCCGAATCTTCCGCCGCGGCTCAATACCCCGCGCCGACCGATCCCGCGCCTTCCGGCGAGTTCCGACGCGGTAAAATCGTCGTCGTTGGAAATCGCGTGGAGCATTGGCTCGACGATCAGCGCGTTCTCGCATTTACAATCGGATCCGAAGAATGGAACGCGGCGAAGGCGGACAGTAAGTTTAAGAATCAAAAAGAGTTCGGTATTGTCGAGTCTAGTCCGATATTATTGCAGGCGCACGGGTATCCGGTGGAATTTAGAAACTTGGAGATTAGGACGCTTACGCCGCGCGGAAATTGACGCGCTTTTGAGATCTAATTTGTTATGAACGCCAATTAAAAAGCGGCGTGCGCAATCTAAGTTGTTTTGCCATAACGTTAATCAAAAGAAGCCCATTTCGTCGCGCAAAAAGGAGAGACAATCGTGACTTTTTTCAACAACGTCGCGTCCCTCTTCGGCGTTCAGTCGAATGAAGACTTTTACATTACTCAAGTAATTGGGTTGCTTAGCGGCGTAGGAATACTTGCAATAGCCGTCTTGCTCTTATGTTTGCGCGATCACCTGAAATTGCGCGGCGTGCGCAAGATTGAGAAACGATACGAACGACACGTTCGAACGCTCGCCGACCAGGGCGGCGCAGAGGCGTTAATGGAGCTCGCGTCAATAGAAGCGGTCGGGGGCTTTCGGCTTGACGTGGATTTTAATCCCTCGGCGCTCGAGGACGAAGACGCGCAGATAATAAAAATCGTTCCAAACGGCGCGCACGCGGCAAATCTATCGTCTCTATCGTCGGAACCCGTGTATTCCACGCTAGTTCGCGCGGCGCAGGCGGGTTCGCGCTCAGCAAAGCGGACGCTCTTCCATCTCCTTGTTGAGATGAAGTCGCCGAAGGCGCTTGACGTCTTACGCGAACTTGTTGAATGCGAGGTTACTCCCGCCCTCGTCGTCCTCGGCCAGATCTATTTAGAAGGAAACGAAACCCTGCAAGCGCCGCGCGATCCCGCTCTTGCGGCTCAGTATTTTGAGCGCGCTTCCAACCGCTGTTCCAAGACAGGCGATTATAATCTTGGCGATCTCTATCGGCAAGGCCTTGGCGTCGAACGCGATCCGGAACGCGCGGCAAGTTTGTACGAACGAGCGATTGAAAAGAACGATCTTGCGTCGAAATACAAGCTCGGCACAATGCTTCTTTCGGGCGAGGGCGTCCCAGCCGACCGCACGCGCGGTCTGCAATTACTCTATGAAGCAAGTTCCGGCGGACTTATAGAGGCGCAATCGGCGCTCGTTCACGAAGCGGAACGCGACAATCCGGACGCGCTGAATCGACTTGGAACGGCGTGCGCAGAAGGTCGAACTCTGCGAAGCGTCCTCTCGGGACGCGTCTACGGTCCGGCAGACGCGGAATCTCTTTGGCTTCGCGCGGCGCAGTTTGGCGACGCTTTCGCAATGGGAAATCTTGGTTCGCGCTATGAAGAACGTCGCTTCTTCGATCAAGCGGAATATTGGTATAATCTCGCGGTCGCGCGAGGCGATCCGGACGCTTCCTGGAAATTGGGAACGTACTATTTGAGGAGAGGCTATAAGGAGACGTATGGCAGTCGCATCGTCGAGCTTCTCCGGAACGGTCTGTCAGGCGAAGGCGGTTTCGTTGCCGCAACCATGCTCGGCAAACTCTACTTAACTGGCGACCTTGTAGCGCGCAACGACGAAGAAGCCTTTAAACTCTTTAAGCTCGGCGCCGCTGAAAAGAGCAACTACGCAGCCGCCATAGAACTTGCCAATTGTTATGCGACAGGAGTAGGAACTCCCGTTGATCTCGACGAAGCGGCGCGTTGGCTAGCGCGCGGTATTATCGGAACTTATTGTCCCGCTGTCACTAAGCTCAAGAAGATGGTTAAAAAAGACAAAAACGCGAGGGCGGCGCGAGAATTAGGCGTCTGTCATTTGCGCGCGTTCGCGAGACATTATTTTCAAAAGGGGACGACGTTCACGCCGCCGAATTTAATAAAATTCTCAATAACCTGGTTGACCCGAGGCGCCAAGTTAGGGGACGCGCGCTCTATGGCGCATCTTGGCGACGCGTTATCGCTACTGGCGATAGCGACGGGTAGCAAAGCGGGAAAATTGAAGGACGCAGTCCAATGGTATCGTCGCGCCGCCGAATTTGGCGACGCGCACGCAATGAAAGCGCTCGGGGACTGTTATCGCCTGGGACGCGGTCTGGAAATAAACGACGCCGTCGCCGCCCAATACTACGAAGATGCGGCCGAACGCGGCTCTTCGGACGCCATGCGCTGGCTCGCCATTTTCTGCTACAGCGGGCGCGGCGTTCCAAAAGACGTTGAAAAAGCGCGCGCATACGCAAGGCGCGCCAGAGACGCTGGAAATAAGGACGCGCAAGAATGGCTAGACTTGTACGAATTCGACGCTAGTCCGGCGCCGTCTTCACTCGTGGAGGAAGCGTCGTCAAACGATTATTAAAACTACGCTCTATTATTGCGCGCT
>CADCOO010000290.1 GCA_902803085.1 uncultured Planctomycetota bacterium | reverse complement strand
GCAGACGACGTGGCGCCTACCGTTGATTTTCTTAACGAGACGATTCAGTACGACGACGAGGACGTCCGATTTGACGCGCGACGCGCGCTCGCGCTCGACGCAGCGGCGGAACGACAATTCCTCGTCCCGAGCTATCGGTTCGGAATGCGCGAGTGGGGAAGGATGATTAGCGTCTATCCGCTCGCAACGCGTCAGACGACGACTCTCTTCTGGGCGGCGATCGTACTCTTTCTCGCCGCCGCGGTCCTCTTTAACACCGCTGACTCGCGACGCGTCTTGCTCAAGACGGTCGTCTTTGTCGCGCTTGCCTTTGCGCTCCTGGCGCTTGCGGGACGCGCTAATTACGAGGTTATTCTGCGCGCGAAGTCGACGTTTAACTTCTGGTGGCTCGACGATAGTCGCATGAATTACGGGACCTTTGCCAATAAGAACGCGGCGGCCGGCTATTTGGTTCTTGCCTTTGGCGCCTCCGTCTATTTTATGGCGCGCGAATTCCTCTTAACGATTCGACTCAAGAAAAAGGATTTAGAGAATCGTAAGCTCGTCGAATTGGAGGATGAAAAGGAAGAGGTTTATAAGGTTCAGAAGGAGTCGAAGTGGACCGTGCTGGTCGGCGACTTTATCGATCTCTTCAATCGGAAACTCCTTTTCTGGCTCTTTGCATTGAGCGTCTTGTACGCCGCTATTTTCGCGTCAATGTCGCGTGGAGGCGCTATTGCCGCGACCGTCGCGCTCTTTGTCGCGCTCGTCGCATTGCTTTCCAGAAAAGACGCGCGAAGGTTTTGGTTCGTTCCGTGCGTTGCGTTCCTCTTCGTCGCCGGCGCTCTTGTCGCTATGAATTTGCACAAAAGCGTCGACGAGAGAATGTCGACCCTCGTTGCGGAAGACGAGAACGGCGAATTTGAGATTACAAAGGAATCAAGATTGTCCAATTGGGCGTCGGCGATTGAGACGGCCAAGGATTATAAATGGCTGGGCTCGGGATTGGGCTCGTATTACGTCGTCGGCGCTCGTAACGACCGAATGATGGCAAGAGACAGTCTTTACTACTATGCGGAGAACACTTTTGTCCAGACGCTCGTCGAAATGGGCGTCGTCGGACTCGTTCTACTAATAGCCGCATACGCCATGCTGATTGTTTGTTTCGTCCGTAAGCTTTCTGGAAAACGCAGTATCGAGACGATCGCGTTGGGGGTGGCGGCAACCTCGATGGTCGCCGGCCAGATTGTTTCGTCCTGCATGGATTTTGGCATATATTTTCCGGGCGCGCTCTTCCTCTTTTTCATTCTTTCAGGCGCGTTTGTCAGCCGTCAGAATCGTCGGAAGTGGGACGCCGTTAAGAACCGAATGATTAATTCTCGTCAGTCGGTGGAGGCGGCGCGCGAGATTCGCTATTTAGAGAAACGCGAAGAGATGGGGATGATTAGCTTTTCCCTAATTTTGCTTCTTATGCTCGCCGGTTCAAAATGGATGCTTCTTGAGAACAAAGATCACGTTACGCGCACAAATCTTCTTAGAAGCGCCGACGAACTTCTAGAGCAAGAGCCGACCTATCTTTCCGTGGGGTCTTTTAACGAAGATATTGCCAAGATTAAGAAGTATGCGCTCAAACGCAACGACTCTTGCGAACTTCAGCAGGCGCTCGCTAAACTTTGTATTCAGCGCTATCGAATTGGATACTTCAACTATCTCAAGGAGCGAAGCCCCGAAGAAAAGGATGAAGAGCTTTGGCGGCAGTCCGACATAGAAGTCTTCCTGGACGTCTTACTGGGGTATCAATCGATTGGGTTTGATACGGCGACCGCCGCGCTGCGCGATAGTTCCGAGCTGAGGAATAATTTTGTCGCCGTGCTCGCGTCCCTCTATGCCGCGCGAAGAATATGTCCGTTGCAAACCCGCGTCTGGCAACCTATACCCGCGTACGTTCCGCTCGTCTATAAGATGACCTGGGAGGACGAACGACAGGTAGAGCTACTTTACGCGTTGCGAGGCGCTTCGACAACTCCGTACGATACCAAACTTTTACTTCGATACGGACGACATTTGGGCGTCTTCCGGCTATACCGCGCGCAGTCCCTCTTCCTGAAGAGAGCGGTTCAATATCAGCCGACGTACGCGCCCTATGCCCTCCTGATTCTAGAGAGTTCGACGCCCCCCAATCAACTCGGCAAAAGAGCGAGCGAAGTTCTGCCCGACAGTATGTACGGCCTGTTCTACGCCGCCTATAACCTTCGCAAATGGCGGGTTGCGTCCATGACTGACGTCGTGCGCGAGAAGTTTGATAGCGTCTACGCCGACGCGCCGGAAGAGAGCCGCAATTACGACTTTTATTACTACGCGGGCATGTACCTTAAAGACTCGGGGCGCTACTCCGAGGCGATCGACGCGTTTGCGAAGGCGGAGGAGTTCGGAAACGACGACGACAAGGCGTTCTTTGCCAAAATGAATGTTTTCGTGTCCCACGGTCGCGAGTTGCAGCGTTACTACGAGTGCGTCGAACTGCTGCGCGCTTATTGCGATTCCCCCGGCGCGAAAGTTTGGAAGGCGGAGAAACTCCTTGAAAAAGCTGAAGAACAAATGAGACGCGCGGAAGCGCGAGAGAAAGCGCGCGAGCGCATTCGGCATGAGAACGAGCAGGACGAGAGAGTTCGCCGGAGCGTCGACGAGGGCGAACGCGGCGTCGACGACGAGTCCGCGAGTTCGGATTACGACGTCGATGCGTCCGACGAGTCTGTCGACGCTGAGGACTCCGACGACGATATTTCCAAATCGATCGACGAAATTGAAAAGATACTTTTAGACTAATCCGCGTCGGCGCGCGACGCGAAGTCCTTGTCGGGTTGACGTTTCATTGGACGCGCCGCGCGTTTGTCGCTTTTTCAACCTTTTAGGAAAGGCTTTGACGTCATGGCTAAATCGCAGGTCTTTTTCGCGAACTTTCGCGCCAATCCCAACGAAAATCTACTTCAGAAATTGCGCCGTCTGGCGATTCGCGCAGGATACGACAAACTTGATCTTGACGGAAAATTCGTCGCGCTCAAGATCCACTTTGGCGAGTGGGGGAATCTTGCGTTCTTGCGTCCGAACTATGCCCGCGTTATCGTCGACCTCACGAAAGAGATGGGCGGCAAACCCTTCTTGACCGACGCCAACACTCTTTACGTCGGCAGCCGAAAGAACGCGCTCGATCACATTGAGACCGCGTATGCGAACGGGTTCAATCCTTTCGTTACCGGATGTCACGTTATCATCGCCGACGGTCTCAAGGGAACGGACGAGACGCTTGTCCCGATCGACGGAAAGTACGTGAAAGAAGCTAAGATCGGACGCGCCGTTATGGACGCCGACGTGATCGTTACGCTCACGCACGTTAAAATGCACGAATGCGCGGGGCTCGGCGGGGTCCTGAAGAACATCGGCATGGGGTGCGGGTCGCGCGCCGGTAAGATGGAAATGCATTCGAACGGCAAGCCGAGCGTGGATAAAGCGCTTTGCATTGGATGCCGCGCGTGCGCTAAAACATGCGCGCACGACGCTATCTCTTTTGACGAGAAGCGTAAGGCGCAGATTGATAAGAACAAGTGCGCCGGCTGCGGACGGTGCGTCGGACGATGCCCGAAGGACGCCGTTTATCCCGCGTTCGACGAGAAATATGAGATCCTCAATAAGAAGGTATGCGAATACTCCCTCGCCGTCGTTAAGGATCGACCCGCTTTCCACATCGCCTTCGTGGCCGACGTATCGCCTTTCTGCGATTGTCATGGCGAAAACGACGTCCCCGTCGTACCGAACGTGGGAATGTTCGCGTCCTTCGATCCCGTCGCTATCGACGTCGCTTGCGCCGACGCTATTAACTCGCAGCCCGTCGTGCCGCGCAGCATACTCGACGGAAAATCTCATTCCGGCGATCACTTCAACGACATGCATCCGACGACGAATTGGCGGTCCGTAGTCGAATACGGCGCCGAAATTGGCTTGGGGTCGATGGAATACGAGCTTATTGAGATTTAGCGCCGACATGGCGGACTATCGTGACCGCACGCGCCAACGCAAATAGAATTTCATGAAACAGAGAACCCTTTTTGCCGTCGACGTCGGCAATACCCGCGTTAAGATTGCGCGATGGTTGCGCGGCTTTCCGAATCCGCTCGACCCTCGCGCGCGCTCCTCGTCTCCCGACTCGGAGTGCGCCGATCCGACTGCCGATTTGGACGAGACGAAACGATGGTTGAGCGACGAGGCGAAATGCGGCGATCAGTCCGCCTTATGGGTCGTGTCGAGCGTCAGCGCCAGAAAGACCGTAAGGCTTAAGGAGTTGCTCGCGAGCTTACGACCGCAAGACGCGTGCCGGCTAATTGAACTCGACGATCTGCCGATCAAAGTCGACTATGATTATCCGGAGAAATTAGGGATTGATCGCGCCGTCGCCGCATACGCCGGACTGAGAATTCTACCCCCGAAAACCCCGTTTCTAACGATCGACGTCGGAACGGCGGCGACGATCGATTACGTCGATCAGAACGGCGTCTTTCGCGGCGGCGCAATTCTACCGGGACCGACCTTATGCGCCGAGGCGCTAACGCGCAAGACCGACGCTCTGCCTATGATCGACGATCCCGAGAACGCAAGTTTGGACGGACGAACCCGACGAGGCGCCCTGGAGTATCCCGCTACCGAAACGAACAACGCCATTCGACTGGGCGTCGTTTTTACGCTCGTGGGCGCTATAACGGCGTTCTATTGGAAGACGCGCTTGACCCTCGAGCGCGAAGGCGGGAATCCGAACGCGTTGCGACTTCTCATTGCGGGCGGCGACGCGACTTCGACCGAGCGGAATCTGAACAATTATTTCGACGATATGGCGGCCAATTTTGGGGGAACAGTTCCGAGGCCGTCGATCGTCGTCGAACCGCGTTTGGCTCTTTACGGACTTGCGGAGTTGGCGAACGACGAGGCTATGCTGAAAAGGAAGGGATTGACTTTATGACGGAATTAACGGAATCGGTCGCGAAGACCATGAAGGAATTTGAGCGTCTGCCCGGCGTTGGTAAGAAGTCGGCGGAGAGGATCGTGTATCATCTCCTGAAAGTTTCGAAGGAAGAAGCGCTGGCGCTCTCCGACGCGATTCGCGCTATGAAGGAGAATATTCGATATTGCAAGCGGTGCTTTAATCTTGCGGAAGACGACTTGTGTGAAATCTGCCGCGACGAACGACGCGACGCTTCCGTGTTATGCGTCGTCGAGCAGCCGCGAGATTTGATTGCCCTTGAAAAGACGGGAATGTATCGAGGGCAATACCACGTGCTATTGGGACGCCTTTCTCCTCTCGACGGGGTTAGTCCGGACCAGCTCACGATCGAGCAACTCGTTAAGCGTGTCAAGACGGGCGCATTTAAGGAACTCATCATGGCGACGAATCCCACGGTGGAAGGGGATGGCACGGCGCTGGCGATTACGAACCGTCTTCAAGGGGTTCCGATCAAGATAACGCGACTTGCGCGCGGCATTACGACGGGCAGTACCCTTGAATTTGCGAATAACGAAATGTTGGCGGACGCGATTTCATGTCGGCAGAGTTTTAATAATCCGGAGAAGGGCGCGCTGGAAGAAAAAGAAGAATAATTCGAGGGGTAGAGAACGAGCGTATGGCGCTAGGCTTCGTTTTTTGGTATAACTAGGCGATCGACGCGCGGTCGGCGTCGTTAGGATGGTTTTTTATTCTTTCCGTGAAAGGAGCGCATTGTGGCAAAGCAAACGTCAAAATCGGGTAAGAGCGCGAAAATGTCGAAGATGGACGAGCTCTACGCAAAGAATCCGCAACTGAAGGCGGTCGTCGACCAAATCGAAAAGGAATACGGACAAGGCGCTATTATGCCCTTGGGACTTGATAGCTCGCCTAGTTTGGAGGGGATTTCCACCGGATGCCTTTCGCTCGATATCGCTTTGGGCGGGCGCGGGATTCCGCGCGGACGCATCGTCGAAATCTTTGGTCCGGAATCGAGCGGTAAGACGACGCTGACTTTGCACGTTATCGCCGAGGCGCAAAAGGCGGGGGGAATCGCCGCGTTTATCGACGCCGAACACGCGTTCGATCCGAGTTGGGCTAAGCGGCTGGGCGTCGATTTGGAATCCTTGCTCGTGAGTCAGCCCAGTAGCGGCGAAGAAGCGATGAGCATAGCCGAGAAACTCGTTAAGACGAACGCCGTCGATATTATCGTCGTCGACTCCGTCGCCGCGCTCGTGCCGGAGAAGGAGTTGCAGGGCGAGATTGGCGATCAATTTGTCGGTCTTCAAGCGCGACTGATGAGCCAGTCGTTGCGCAAACTTACGGGCGCGATTTCCAAGAGTAAGACGGCGGTTATTTTTATCAATCAGATTCGCGAGAAGATCGGCGTTATGTTCGGCTCGCCGGAAACGACGCCTGGCGGCAAGGCGCTGAAATTCTACTGCTCGTGTCGTATCGACGTGCGGCGCATTGGGCAGATTAAGGATGGGGAAGAGGTCGTTGGTCAGCGCGTCAAGGCGAAGATCGTTAAGAATAAAGTCGCGCCGCCTTTTAGAGTCGCGGAATTCGACATGATGCATTCGAACGGCATTAGTTATGCGGGCGATCTCCTTGATCTGGCTATTGCCAAGAAGATAATCTTCAAATCGGGCTCGTGGTTCCGATATGGCGATCAGCAGTTGGCGCAAGGTCGTGAAAAGGCGCGCGCCTACGTTGAAACGAACCCCGAGTTTGCCGAGGAACTCAAGCAGAAGATCCTCGCGGCGTTGGAAGCCGAGCAAGAGGGGATCGACGCGCAAGCGCCCGCTGAGGAGCCGGATCCGGAAGAGCTTGAAGAGCCCGAATACGGCGAAGACGAGACGGACGAGTAGTCCCTCTGTTAGCGTCCTGGTCTAGTAAAAAAGGTCGCGTTCCTCTTTGGGGGAGCGCGACCTTGCCTTTTGGGGCGCGGCGCCGTTATCGACCGGTCGCCAGTTTGCTAATCGCTTTAAATTCGGGCGATCCCGCCGCGCGCGCAAGTTCGAAGAGCGACGTCTCCGACGTGGTGGGAATTACCCCGGCGCCTATTAGACGTTGCAGCGCGACGTTGTGGTCTATTTCCGAACGCGAGGAAACGCAGTCGACGACCAAATAAACCGTTTTGCCAAGTTCGATAAGATCGAGCGCCGTCTGTAAGACGCAAATGTGCGTTTCGATTCCGGCGAGCAGAATATTGGGGCGCGACGATTGGACGATATGCGCGCGAATACTAGGCGTTTCAAGACAGCTAAAGGTCGTTTTATCGAAGACCGTCGCCGACGGCGCAAGCTCTTTAATTTCGGGCAATGTGTCGCCGAGCCCTTTAGGGTACTGACGCGTTGAGACGATCGGAACGGAATAGACCGCCAGACCGGCGAGTAAAAAACGCGAGCGGGCGACGAGCGTCGACGCCTCGCGCATGGCGGGAACGATTTTCTCTTGGAGGTCGATTATGAGAGCGGTCGTGTCGTTCGGCGTGAGTTTCTTCATGACGTTTGCTTTTCCCGTTGTTAAAAGACGCGAACCATAGCGCGAATTTCGACGGCGCTATGGTTCGTTGGCGTTAAGGTCTATTTGAAAATGCCCGTCTCGTTGGAGATTTGCGGCAGACGCGAGACGAGACTGCTTTCTTCGGGCGGTTCTGATCGTTCGCCCCGTTTGTATTCGAGATACTGCAACCACGTTTCGCCGTTGAGGCCGTACTTCTTACCGGTTATCTTCTGCAACGAAGAGCTCGCTTCCGTCATGAGCGCGCCGTCGTCGAGTTTCTCGCCGTTCAGACCGAGCTCGAGGGTTTCTAAGAGGAGCGGAGAATCTTCTTCCTTAAAGGACCCGAGCGCGCGAAGAATCGCTATGCGCACGTCTTTCCTCTTGGCGTTCTCTTCTTCCGAGCCCGGTTCGAGCGAGTAGGGCGCCAATCGGTATCGGTTCGCGAGCGTTTCGATTGCGAACTTTCGTTCGCGCGCGTTGCCACCCTGTTGCGCGATCTCGCCTTCGGAGCAGTAGACGCCCAGCGCGCGGCTCGCTGAAATATTCAGCGCGAGGTCGTCCGAATTGAGCGCGTCTGTAAAGAGCTTTTCTGCCGCGGGATTGGAGTAGTTCGACGAGACGCGCGCCATGGCGTCGATGACCGCGCGTTTGATATTAGGACTGTCCGTCTTTTCGAACTCGTCCGTGAGTTGCGCGAGAAGAACGTCCTTTTCGTCCGGCTTGCATTTCGCGCCTTTCTTGCCCTTTTCTTCGATGAGTTCGATCCGTTCCCAAGGACGAATATAACCGGGGATCTCGTCGCTGCGTCGACCCGCGCCGGGGAGATAGAGCAGCGCTTTATTGTCGGTCCAGAAAATGGGCGTCGAGCAGCCCGCCAGTTCGAGGGCGAACGCACAGGCTAGCGCGAGACGAAACGCGCAAAGTCGCGCGCATTTTCTCGTAGATTTACGATCGTAACAATACATTGTGCAATCCGTTTTCGACAAAGTATGAGCCGCGACCGACTACGCGTTGACCATACGAGAGCGTCCTCCATGACGCGTCTATGATCTTTTGTCGCTCGCGTTCCGATTTCAGACGATACTATTCTTTTTCTTCAAGCGCGTCAAGAGGAGATTCGCGCGCGACAAAAGAAAAAAGGTCTTCCGCTTTACCGGAAGACCCTGAATGAGACTGGCGATAATTGCCGACGCGTTTACGCTTAGTACGGCAATTAACGAGCGGCCATTTTCGACGCGCGGAAGGCGCGACGTTCGGCGCGGAGACGTGCTCGGCGTTTCGTTTCGCTCGGCTTTTCATAAGACTCGCGGCGGCGCATCTCCTTCTTGATGCCCGAACGTTCTACTAGTTTACGGAATCGACGCACTGCGTCTTGGATCGTCTCTTTGTCGCGCAATGTTAGTTTGACCACTTTTTCAACCTCTTGTGTTAAAGTAAGCGACGCTTAACCCGACCGGTCGTTCAATCGAGGAGATCGCATCGCGACGCGCCGACCTAACCGGCCCTGCGCTTAACGCGATTGAACGAACTGACGGCGTCAGATTGGCTCGCTGAATACGGGAATGGAACGCGTCTAGCGCTCCAAAAAATTTTTCTATCAGGGCTACAAACGTCTCGCTCGCGTCGAGCGCGTAAATCAAAAAACCCTTTCGGGTATTCTACCAAAGATCTGCTCGGCGTCTAGCGCCTGACGTTCGTTTTCTTGCTTTTTAGGTTAATTCGGGGAGGCTGTAACAGTTGCAAGGCGAGAAATCGCGCGTTGAGAATTCGGCTGCGCATAATACAATTTTCAATTCGCGGTCCGAAAATCACGCCACGCTCGAAGAAGACGACGGAGAGACGGCGATTTTTTATGCTTTTAACCTTCCGGGGCTTGAAAGACGCGCGCGGTCGTCTAAAATAGACGACTTGAGCGCTTTTGACGCTCGTTTTGGCCGACGCGGCGCGAACTGCGCGACGTTGGCGCTGGTTGAGTCTCGATGGGAGACTTGTGGTCGCTTTAAGCGTTAAGGAGAAGAATATGTTGGATAGTTGGTTGTCGGATCGATCCCGTACCTTTAGTTCCTCGGGTATTCGTAAGGTTTTTGATTTGGGCGCAAAGTTGGAGAATCCGATCAATCTTTCGATTGGCCAGCCCGATTTCGATATGCCGGAGGGCGCGCATAAAGCGGCTTTCGACGCCATTCAAGCGGGAAAGAGCAGCTATACCCCCACGCAAGGCATGAAGCCGCTTATCGACCGACTCCAGGCGGAAGTTGACGCAAAGTACAACGATCCCGATCGTAAGCTCTTCGTTACCAGCGGCACAAGCGGCGGTCTACTCCTCGCCGCGCTCGCGTTCGTCAATCCGGGCGACGAGGTCATTCTCTTCGATCCTTATTTCGTTATGTACGAATCCTTGACCAAAATGCTCGGCGCCGTTCCCGTCTGCATCGACACGTACCCGAACTATGATTTCGACGTTCAAAAAGTCGCCGACGCCATTACGCCCAAGACGAAGATGATTATCTTCAACTCCCCGTGCAACCCGACCGGGCACGTCGCGACTCGAGAGGAAGTCGAATCCATCGCGAAACTAGCGGCGGAAAAGAATATCCTTTTGCTAAGCGACGAAATCTACAAGAATTTCGGCGACGGCGGGTTCGTTTCACCGGCGGAATTCAATAAAGACGTCATTGTCCTCGACGGCTTCAGCAAGTCGCACGGCATGCCGGGTTGGCGCGTCGGTTACGCGCACGGACCCTCGAAACTCATCCAGGAGATGACGAAATTCCAGCAGTACACCTTCGTCTGCGCGCCGCACGTCGCGCAATATTGCGCGCTCGCCGCGCTTGATATCGATATGTCCGAGAAGTTCGAGTTCTATCGGAAAAAGCGCGACATGCTTATCGACGGGCTTTCCGATCTCTACGATCTTGGCAATCCGAAGGGCGCGTTCTATATGTTCCCGAAGGTTCCGTGGGGAACGGGAACGACTTTCGTTGAGAAGGCGATTACCAAGTACAAGCTGTTGATCATTCCGGGCAACGTCTTTAGCCGTAAGGATCAATGCTTCCGTCTCTCTTACGCCGCGAGCGTCGAGACGATTGAGCGCGGTATCGACGCGTTGCGCAAACTCGCTAAGGACCCGGACTAGCCTTTGGCGTTAAGCGTTTTTTAAGGCGCCGCCGATCGCTTCGGCGCGCGCCCCTAACGTTCGACTTTTATAAGGAGACCTTCCCCAATGCATAAATCGTTTCTTTTCGCGCTAACGGCGCTGTGCGGCTGCGCCTTTGCCTTGGCTAGCGCGACCTCGTACGCGGCGACGCCCGACGTCAAGCTGGCGGGACCGCATGCCGTTACGATTACTCTACAGGGTAAAAGCGCGACCTTTGACGTGCCAGGCGCGACCTGGAAGGTCGTCGTCGACGAAAAGTATCCTGCGCCGCCCGTCTTTAATCCGAACGCGAATTCTTGGATGAAGGGGCGAGTCTTGCGCGGCGTCAACGCTTGCGAATGCGCCGTCTTCGGCGCGCTCGAGCCCGCGTCCGTCGTCGTTAAACTGGAAGCGACCGGCGAGACGTTGACTCGTGGGAAAGACTACGAATTCGACGACTCCTCCGGCGCGTTCGGAAGATTGGCGAACGGCAAACTTGACGAAAACGCCGTCGCGCTCGTTAGCTATCGGTGCGTCGAGTCGAGAATTGATTCGATTATTCTCAACGCCGACGGGGAATTCGCGTTTGTCCAGGGCGAGCCGCTCGTTCTGTCGCCGACGCCGCCGACTCTTAAAGAGGGCGAAAAGCGACTTGCCAACGTCTTTACGTCGGGACGCGACGACGCCCTGACCGAAGCGGCGCTCTTTCCCGTCGACGACGCCTTTGAGAACGATCGCGGAATGAACGCCGAAGCGTTCGTCGCTCACGTCGGCGATTACTGCCGCGAAAACAACGCCCCGCAAGCGCCTGACGTCTCCAACGTTGGCGCCGCGAAAAAGTTCCTGCCTAAGACTTGGAAGAAACTCGTCGACGGCGAGGAAGTCCGGATTCTCGCTTGGGGCGACAGCGTTACCGCGTGCGGATATCTGCCCGACGACCAACGTTGGCAGATTAAATTTGCCAATCGTCTTCAAGAGATGTTCCCCAAGGCGAAAGTTACGCTCATGACGGAAGCGTGGGGCGGACGCTCTAGCGATTCCTATCGTAACGAGCCGCCGGGGAGCGACAAGAATTATCAGGAGAAGGTCCTCAATCTGAAACCGGACCTGATTATTTCCGAATTCGTCAACGACGCCTATATGAACGAGGAGACGGTCGCGAAGAGATACGGCGAAATGAAGGCGGATTTCGACGCGATCGGCGCCGAGTGGATTATTCTCGGACCGCACTACGTACGACCCGACTGGATGGGATTGACCGCGCAGCGCGATATCGACGACGATCCGCGACCGCTCGTTAAGGGACTGCGCGCCTTTACGCAAGAGCGTGGAATTCCGTTCGCCGACACGCCGCAACTCTACGGCAAACTATGGCGAGCCGGTATTCCGTATCTCACCCTCATGACGAACAATATCAACCATCCGAACGATTTCGGAATGGAGCTCTTCTCCGCCGCGTTGACGCGACTCTTTCAGGAGTAAATAGCGCGACGAAGTTGCGACGATAAAAATCCGCGCCGATCCGAACGAATTCCGGACCGGCGCGGTTTTTTTTACGCTGCGCGCGCGAAACAATCAGACGTCGTCTTCGTATTCCACGCGTTCGATCATTTTAAGGAAGTCCGCCATCGAAGGACAGCGATCGCGCGGCTCCGCTTTAAGGCACCAGTGGATTGCCTTGGCGAGCGTCGGGTTGATATTGGGACGAAAATTCGTAATCGGCGCCGGCGGCTGATCGTGCGTCATAGCGGCGAGACCGTTCGCGCCGCGCGGCCACGGGAGTTCGCGCGTGCAAAGTTCGTACATTGTTACTCCGAACGCGAAAATATCGAGACGTTCGTCCGTGGCGCGTCGTCGAATCAATTCCGGCGCCATATAGTTCGGCGTGCCCGTGCGATTGCCGGGGTCCGTAAAGGGCGGGCGATTCGGGAGCGAAAGACCGAAGTCGGTGAGTTTTAAAATCTTGCCGTCCCCGGTAAAGAGGAGATTGCGCGGGCAGAAATCGCGGTGAATAAAGCCCGCCTTGTGCACCGCCTGCAACGCTTCCGCGCACTGACGGATGTACGTGAGACGCGCCCCGGCGAGGTAATCCTGTTTAATCATGAGAACGTTGTTAAGACCGGTCCCTTCCAAGTATTCCATAACGAGGTACTGCTCGTTGCCCGTCGTAAATCCTTCTTCAAAGGTGTCGACGATATAGGGATGCTTGAGTTGGATTGCAATCTGTCCTTCGCGCGGCTTGCGCACGCCTTTCATATTCCGGAAGCGTTCGTCGATCTGACGCGTCTTCTCCTTATCGAGAATCTTGAGACCGACTATCTGGTCCGTCTCCTTGTCGCGCGCCATATAGAATTCCGACATTGTGCCGGAAATTGCCGCCTTCAGCAGGGTAAAACGTTTCTTATAGTCGAGTTTCTTTTTGCCGAGTATCTTTTCTAACAAACCCATAGGTCAACCTGTTTGTAAAGGGCGCGAAGCGCGTGGAAGCCAATGGCGACGGCGTTGTCAAACGGTAGGAACGACGGCGTTGCGGACCGAACTGTCGCTATTTTCTATTATAACCCCTTTGTCAAGAATTGGCAACTTTTTTAGGAATCTGAGCGCGCGCGATGGCGTTCTTCGACTTGACGAACTATCTCGGGAGGCGCGACGAGCGTGAAGCGACCGGGATCGACTCGGATTTTAACCGGGAGAACCCCGCCGGGATCGCCGTCGAGTTGATAGGGAACCGCGTAGGGCGCGCTGAGCGTAAAGCGCGCGCCGCGACCGAGACGAACGCTGGAAAAACGGCGATGCGCGCCCCAAAGATGCGCCGCCAGAACGCGCGCGAGCGTCGAGCAGAACCGTCCCCCTTGAAATACGCAATAATCGAACTTGCCGTCGATTTCGTCGCAGTCGGGAGCGAGACGCACGCCCCAGCCGTAATTCGGAAGATTACAAACGAGCGACCAACTCCCTTCGACGATCTCAGGTTGCGATTCGTTCGTTTCGTAATACGTCGTTTGTATCGGCGTGAATTTGTAGGCGCGAATCCCTTGAAGGAGCGGCTTCAAGTAGGAGAGGTAACTAATATGCCCGCCTTCTTTGCCGCGAGAACGATACTGTGCCTCGCGCGCCGAATGGACGCGGCGAACAATTTCCGCGTCGAGACCGGCGCTTACCATTGCGAGAAAAAGACGACTGTTCGCCCAGCCGGCGTCGAGCGACAGCGTCTGCCCTTGCGCTATCATTTTCGCCGACTTTATAGGATTAAAAGGCAACTTGAAACGTTTCGCTATGAGATTGGCCGTGCCGGCCGGCAGGAGCGTGATCGGAAGACCGCGCGGCGTACGATTGACCAGTTCCGCAGCCGTACCGTCTCCTCCCACTCCGACCAGCGCCTGGAGGCTTCCTCTTTTATGAAGGTCAACGGCTTCCGAGACCATCGTTCCGAGATCGTCGCCTATTTCAACGGAAAAGCCGAGAGAATCAAGTTCTTCAGCAAGTTTGATTGCGCGCGTCTCAGAAGAACGACGACCCGATTTCGGATTAAGCGAGACGACGACCGAGCGCTCTTCGGAATTGGAAGTTTGTGACGACATGGGACTGTTTACCCTTTGCTATTATATTCCTATCGTTCCCGCGAAACGCGCTGAATTCGCACGGCGCGTTACTTCAAGACGTCTTTCATTCGGAATTTAATCTTCTGATACGATTCTTCCTCGATTAAATAGAACCACTTGGCGAACCGTTCGTTTTTGAGCGCCGCTTTACGCTGCGCTTCCGGGGCGAGGAGCGCGATCTCCGATTCGTCTTCCGCCGCCTGCGCGAGCGCCTCTTTATCGAAGAACGCCGTCGCGAGGCACGCGCGCTTGTCGTCGAATTTCCGACCGAAGACGAGCGTGATTTTGATTCCGTTCTTCATAACGAGGTCGATCGCGCCCCCTTCGCCGCCGAGCATAGGCTCAATTTGCGCGGGGTCGAGCGGATCTCGATCGAGGGTCGCGAACCCAAAGTCCGCGAGCGATTCAGGTTGCGTGGCGAGCTGCGAGCCGTGCGCGCCGTTCATAAAGATCGTTGCGAGCGCTTCCGGCTTTTGACGAACGTCCACGATCTTGAGCGCGCCGAGCGCGTCGGCGGCGTCGTTGAGCGCCTCGTTATTGGCGGATTCCGGATCGACCGCTTGAACCTCTTGCCACCCGCCGTCTGCCGAACGATCGACGCGACGCGTGAGCGACCACACGCGCGAGAGGGAATTTTCCGGCGTCTGACGAAAGACCGCCGCGCCAGGCGACGCGAAGTTTTCGACGGCGAACCCCGATTCTTTCGTTCCGACGTTGAACTGATAGTCGCGCGACGTCAGGAAGAGAACGTCCCACCGGCTTATCATGAGCAGATCGGGATCGATCCAATCGATCGGGTTGAAGGAGATCCGATTGGGGAATTCGGTGAATTCGGTCGTTCCTTCTTCCTGCGTGGAGTCGCCGGTGAAGTCGACGGTGTAGACGGCGTCTTCATTTGGCAAACGAACGAATCGCGCGTCCCGCGTCGCGGAGCTTTCCGGAGCGCGAGCGCCGACGAGTAGGTCGACGAGCTTCTCGCCCGATTCACCTTCGATCGTAATCGCCAGCGCCGCGCCTTGCGCTAGATTCGGCGCTTCTTCGGCGTCCGCCGGCGTATCTTCTCCGCGCGGCGCGACCGACGGTACGAAATTGACGGGATTGAGAAGCCCGCATTCCTGATGCAACGTCGTTATCTGCCGGGCGTTCGCGGACGCGTCCTTGGAATCGATCGCCGAGAGAATCGAAAGCTGCATGAGGGGCGCGACGACTTTAGCGAGTCGGCGCGAATTACCGGCGGGAAAGTTCGACATGCTCGGCAGAACCCATTCGTCGCCGCTTCGCGTGAGCGCGAGCGACCGCGTTTCACCCGTCGCGGGATCGACTCCGACGAATTCGATCTTCGTCATCTGTTCCATATCGTTGAACTTCTCGAAGAGCTTCTGACCGATCTTCTCTTGCGGTTTAACGTCGGGCAGGCGCGGTTGAAACTTCAACCAGAGGACGAGCGCGCCGAGCGCGACGAGACCGATAAGGGCTGATTTTAGAACTTCATGCTTGGAACTGTTCGTCATGGAACCACCGCTAGGTTGTCTATTGGGGACGTGGACTTCGCAACGACGCAACGCTACCGAATCGGTCAGAGCGCGTCTTTAGCGTAGTATACTCTTTGCCGAGGTTTTATTCAACCTCTCCTTGACCCTAATTTCAAATTGCGATCGGCGTTAAATAGCGGCTCGTTTCACTCTTTCCCTTGAGTTTTTTTCGTAATGAGGTACAATCAGGGAATTGTGTTTTTCCTTCCTTTCGGTCGTACGGTTGTATGCGTGGGGATTCATTATGACCTTGTTTGTTATCGGTTTGGTTTTACTAGTCGTCGGGTACTATACCTACGGACGTTTCGTCGAGAAGGTTCTTGGACCCGACGATCGCGAGACGCCCGCCGTTAAGAATTACGACGGCGTCGACTTCATGCCTCTTCCTCATTGGAAGAATATGCTAATTCAGCTCCTTAATATCGCGGGCATTGGTCCGGTAATCGGCGTGATTGCGGGTATAAAATTCGGCGCGATCGTCTTTATTCTGATTCCAATCGGCAATATTATCGGAGGCGCGACGCACGACTTTATTTCCGGCATGGCGTCGTTGCGCAATCGCGGCTCGAATCTTCCGGCGTTCGTCAGGTCTAATCTTGGCGTAGCGCCGTATCGTTTCTTCTCGGTCTTCATGGTCTTTCTGCTCCTGCTGGTCGTCACGGTCTTTATTAACGTGCCGGCGAGTTTGATCGACAAATCGTTCAATCCCGAACCTTCCGCCTTCTGGTATGCGGTGGTTACGATTTTCCTCTATTACATTGCCGCGACGATGTTCCCCGTCGATAAGATAATCGGTCGGTTCTATCCGATTTTTGGCGCTCTCTTGCTGATTGGTAGCGGCGCGCTTCTCGTCTCTCTGATAATGGCAGGGATCAAGGATCCCTCGATTTTAGTTGAATCAGAAGCCTTTGTTCGGAACAAGGCGACGTACTTGCAAACAAATCCGCTTATTCCATGCCTCTTTGTTACGATAGCCTGCGGCATACTCTCGGGCTTCCACGCGACGCAATCTCCGATTATCGCGCGCACGATGAAGACGGAACGTCAGGCGCGATCCTCATTTTACGGCATGATGGTTGTCGAAGGTATAATCGCAATGGTGTGGGCTGGCGCCGCGCTGGCGATCTACAATAGGTTCCCAGAATTCTGGAACGAGAAGGAAGTGGCTTCTCTAATACGAATAACGACGTATTTCCTCGGATCGAAGCTGGGGACGGTGACGATCATCGCGGTCGTCATTCTTGCGATTACGTCGGGCGACACGGCGATGCGCAGTATGCGCTTGAGTCTTGCCGAAATAATCAAACTTGACCAGAAGCCGTTCCAGAATCGCTTGCTCCTTTGCATTCCGCTCATTGCGCTTGTCGCCGCGCTTCTGGCGTGGTCGAACGTCGACAACGAGTCCTTCAATAAGCTCTGGCGTTACTTCGCGTGGGCCAATCAGGCGCTTGCGGTCTTTACGCTTGGCTCCGGAATCATTTGGCTTTATTCTCAAAAGAAGGCGGGCTGGATTTCAGCGATACCGTGTCTCTTTTACTGTTTTATCGTTCTGAGTTTTATTTTCTGGACGTCGAAAGATCACGGCGGACCTGCGGGCCTCGGTCTTGATTTACACGTTTCGTATGCGATTGCGGCCGTTATTTCAGTCGCATTCGTCGCATGGTGCTTCGGACGCGGAATCAGCCGAGGCAGAGCTGGGAACGCGATTGCGGAGTCCTCTGAACCCGAGCAGGCTAGCGACGAAAAGAGCGCCGAGTAAGCTTTGGACGCGATGATTGATCGGCGCGTGGTCGCGCGCATTCTATGGGCGGCGAGCGTTTGCGTCGTTGTGATTTTGGGCGTTGCGGCGTCTGCGCGCGCGGACGCCGACGACTCGATTACGATTGAGAATTACGCCGATTCCGACGTCTTGCATTATCCGTTCGCGCTCGTTAAAGGGCGCGTCGCCGGAGTCGACGTCGGGGTCGTCGTGGTAGAGAACCTCTCGTCGAGTTCGGAATTACGCGTTTCCCGCGCGAAGGTTGCGCGCGGACGCTTTAAAGTTCTTGTCGAGCTCAAGCCCGGGCGGAACGATCTTATCGTGTCGGTCGGGGATCGCGTTCTTCCGCTAACGTTGGTCTATCGCAAGAGCGCGAATTCCCATTTTGTCCGCGTCGTCTGGTTTGTCGGCGCGGACGACGCCGACGGTTCGACGCCGGCGCCTTCGGGCGACCTCGTTCGCAAGCTGCGCGTCGCTACTCGATTGTGGCAGACGGCGACGGGCGAGCGCCTTTTTGATTTGGGATACGGACGACGCTCCTTTACTTTGGAAGCGAACGAGGACGATGCCGTCGTCGTCTGGAAGCTTCACGGTCGCAGACGCGCCGAGGAGTACCTCGCTATGACGCCGGAGCGGCGGTTTGCCGAAATTTATCGCGAGACGCGCGAGAGCTCGCTCGGCGCGCGCAACGCGTGCTATTTCGTCTGCGTTGCGCTCGGCGCCGACGCCCTTGACGACGAAACGCGCATTGCCCTGGGAACCGACGAGGTCGCCATGCTCGATCTCAGTCGCGCCGAATCTTGGCCCGAGCGATTCGATCAGCTGGAGGAGTTCCTGCTCGACGCTTCCCCCGTTGCCGAAGAATATTCGCGCGATTCCGCGTTCCGCAAGACGAAGTGGGCGCTTGTCTCCTCGACTCTTGGCGCCGGTCTGCACGAGCTAGGGCACGCCTTTGGACTCCGACATTCCAAAGATCCAAACGATTTCATGAGTCGCGGATTCGACAAATTTAATCGGATTTTTACCGTCTATGAGCCCGCGAGCGCACTTGCGCCCGCAAGCTATTTCGACGAGCAAGACGTTGCGACTTGGGGACGCGAGAGCGTCGAGCGACTCTTGCGTTCGAAATGGATTGAAGAATAAACAAGCGGCGCGACCGCGCCTTATTGATACTGAACGCTACAGAAAGAGAAGAGTCATTTGGTTCCCGAATTAATTGTTTCGGCGGTTGGCGCCAAGTTGTCGCAGGAGAGCGGTATTCTCGAATTAATGAACGATTTGGGCGAGACCGTCGCGCTCCGCCCCGATATGCTGACCCTCGGCGGCGGCAATCCGGCGGAAATGCCCGAGATGCAGGCGCGATGGCGCGTCGCGACCGAACGCCTTATGGCGGACGGCGACGCCTTCGACAAGGCGCTCTCTCATTACGACGCGCCCCAGGGCGAAACGCGATTTCTCGACGCCTTCGCCGCTCTGTTTCGAGAGAAGTTCAACGTTCCCATTACGCGCGCCAACGTCGCCGTTACCAGCGGCGCGCAACTCGGCGCGTTCAGCCTTTTTAATCTCCTTGCGGGCAGAACGAAGGAAGGACGCGTTCGCAAAATTTTGATTCCGCTCGTTCCGGAGTACGTCGGATACGCCGATATGGGAATTGAGCCCGGACTATTCGTCGGCTGTCCCGGCGTGATTACGTATCCCGATCCTAACGATCGCGCTATCTTCAAGTACGCGGTCGATTTCGACGCCGTTGAGAGCGCGTTGCGGCGGGAAGACGTCGCCGCGATCCTATTGAGCCGTCCGACGAACCCGAGCGGCAATCTCGTTACTCGCGAAGAGCTCGCGAAACTCGACGCGCTGGCGGAACGCTACGGCGCCTTTCTCATTGTCGACAACGCGTACGGCGGGCCGTTCCCAGGAATCGTCGAGGACGAAAAGGAGCTCGAGTCCGTCTTCTGGACGCCGCGCACGATCCTCTTTTACAGTCTTTCAAAGATCGGACTGCCAAGTCTGCGCACCGCTATGATGATCGCGTCCGAGGAGATTGTCGAACGCGTCTCGGCAATGACCGCCATTCTCGGACTCGCCAATAACTCCCTTGGCCAGCGAATAGCGTTTCCGCTCGTCGCAAGCGGCGAAATTCTCGACGTCTCGCGCGAAATTGTGCGCCCCTACTATCGTAAACGTCGCGCGGACGCTATTGAAATTCTACGGCGCGAATGCGCGCGCGTCGGCCTCGACGCCAGACTCCATGATAGCGAAGGCGCCTTCTTCTTGTGGCTTTGGGCGCCGCAATTGCAATGCGGCTCGAAGGCGCTTTATCGACGATTGAAGGAGAAGGGCGTCCTGGCGATACCGGGGGACGGCTTCTTCTACGGACTCGCCGAGTCCGACGTCGAGTTGCACGATCCGGACTTTGAACGTTCCAGAACGCAAACGTTGCGAATTAGTTTTTCCTCCAGCGAAGCGGTCGTCGAGCGGGGATTGCGCGTTATTGCGGAGACGATCGCGGAAATGACGACGGCGCGATAGGGGAACGATTAATCCGATTGAACCTTTTTTATGGCGCTTGCCTTTGTTTTTTTCCGCTTTCGCCTATAATAGGGCAAGGTCGGCGCGTTTGGAACGCCGGACGCGTCCCGCGGTAAACGGAACGATAATCGAGTTGGGAATCTCATAGGACACAATGGGAAAGAACTTTACTTTTTACGACGACGGATTTGACGAAGACGAGCGCAGAACTCGACGTTCGCGCGAGATTGCCGTCCTAGGCGCGACCGGCAGTATTGGGAAAAGCGCGCTCGACGTTATTGCTAAGTCGAACGGCGCGTTGCGCGCGAGCGTGCTCGCCGTTAAAACCTCCGTTGCAAAAGCGGTCGAGTTAGCCCGGCAATTTCAGCCGAAATTTCTCGTCGTCGTCGACGAAAACGCGGATCGAACCCCGTTGGGCGCGCTGCCGCGCAAGACGAAAGCGCTCTTTGGTCGGGACGCCCTTAACGAGGTTGTGCGTCGACCGGAGATCGACGTCGTTTTGAACGCAATCGTCGGGATCGCCGGTCTGGACGCCACGCTGGAAGCGCTCGACGCCGGTAAAACGGTCGCGCTCGCTAACAAAGAGGCGCTCGTCGCCGGCGGGGCGCTCGTTATGAGAAAGCTTGAAGAAAGAGGATCGGCGGCTTTATTGCCCGTCGACAGCGAGCACAGCGCGATCTTTCAGTGCATTCTTTCCCACTGCAATCCGGACGTCTCGCCCCAGATTACCTCCGACGACGTCGAAAGAATTATCCTAACGGCGAGCGGCGGACCTTTTCGCGATTGGACTCGCGAACAACTCAAAAGCGCGACCGTTGAAGACGCGTTGCGCCATCCGACTTGGAATATGGGCGCGAAAGTTACGATCGATTCCGCTTCCATGATGAATAAGGCGCTCGAGATTATCGAAGCGCGATGGCTATTCGATATTGAACCGGATAGGATTCAGGTCATGATTCATCCGCAGTCCCTGATCCATTCGATGGTCGAATTCGTCGACGGCGCCGTGCTTGCGCAAATCAGTCCGCCCGATATGCGACTGCCAATTCAATTCGCGCTCTACGGCGCGTTCCGTAAGCAGGGACCCGCAAAGAAGTTCGATTGGACAAAGGCGGCTTCGATGGAACTCACGCCGCCCGATTTCGAACGCTTTCCCGCGCTCCAGCTCGGTTTCGAGGTCGCTAAGGCGGGCGGCACTGCCGGCGCGGCGTTAAACGCGGCTAATGAAGTCGCCGTCGACGCCTTTAGGCGCGGCGCCATTACTTTTGACCAGATTCCCGAGTTATGTCGGAGAACGCTGGATTCACATAATTATGAACCGAACCCGACGCTCGGGCGCGTTTATGAAATCGACGCCTGGGCTCGAAAGGAGATAGAAAAATGGATTTCTCGATAGCGGCTTTATTCGGCGTCGCGGAAGACGCGTCCGCTTGGTCGAACGTTTTATCGGTCGCGTGGCGCGTCTTGATCGTCTTGCTCGGCGTCAATATGCTCGTAATCGTGCACGAATTCGGGCATTTTATCGTCGCGCGCATGTGCGGGGTTCGTTGCGATAAATTCTTCATTTGGTTTGACGCGTACGGCTTTAAATTCTTCAGCTTCAAGCGCGGCGACACGGAATACGGGCTCGGCTGGCTTCCCCTTGGCGGGTACGTGAAAATGTTCGGCCAGGAGGACAGTCCCGGCGGGATTCAGGCGGAGATTGATCGCGCTAAAGTCGAGCGGGACGAAAAAACCGAGGAACTTTCCGCGGAAGAGAAACAAGCTCAAGACGCCAAAATAAAGGCGCTTGAGAATCAGCTTTACGCGCCGGACAGCTACCTTGCGAAGAACGTTTTTCAGCGCATGGCGATTATTTCCGCCGGCGTTATTATGAATATTATCTTCGCGATCGTCTGCGCGAGTTTGGCGTCGGTAATCGGCACGCCCGAGACGTCCGCTAAAATTGGCTACGTCGCGCCCGGCTCGCCAGCATGGTGCGCCGGTCTGCAGGCGGGCGACGAAATCGTCGCGATTAACGACGACGCGAAGCCGATCTTTTCCTCGATTCTCGTCGCGTGCATGGACGGGAAAGAGTTGACGTTGCGAATTGCGCGGCAGGGCGAGAGCGAGCCGCGCGAGGTCAAGGTTACGCCCAAAAAAGACAAGGGGGACGGCTCCCTCACGCCGATGATCGGCGTCGGACCGAGCGTTTCCTTGGAGCTTGGCGAAACGCCCGATCGCCGTCCTTACGAAGCCTTCCTCTCTCTCGACGATGAAAAACGACTGGAAGAGAAGTTGGGCGCGCTCAAAGGGGGCGAGCGACTCGTTAGCGTCAACGGGAAGCCCGTCGCGACGGCGGCCGATTATTTCCGACTCATTAAGCGCATGATCGATCAGCCGATTACGTACGAATTCGCCCCCACCGTCGTCGGACGCGGCGGCGAACGCTTTATCGACGAGTCGAAGCAGAATATCTCCGTGACGCTCGAGCCCGTTCGCGTCGCCGACGTCGGCGTGCGACTGACTATGGGCGAAATTGTTACGATTCGACCCGGCTCGATTGCGGAGAAAGTTGGGCTGCGCGCGCGCGAAGTCAACGACGCGGGCGAGGTTGCGCAACATGGCGACGTCGTTCTCGAGGTCAATAATCAGCCGGTTCTCGATCCGCTGACCTTTCCCTATATGATTTTCGATCTCTCGGGCCGCGAAACGATCGCCGTCGACGCTAACGACGCGACCTTTTCCGCGCCCCAACGTTCGATTACCCTGACCGTCGCGCGCGAGGGCGAACGAAAGGATTTCGAGATTACCCTCCCGCAAGTCGCCCCTTATGAAGATCGCGCCGCCAGTAAGGGAAGACTCGCATGCGATACCCTCGGATTCGCGTACGAAGTTAAGCCGATCGTCGCTGGAATCGACGGGACCGCCACGATCGACGAGAGCCCGCTCGGCGGTAAGATTAAGCAAATCACCGCGTACCTCCGCAATCCCGGCGAGAACGCCCCGGAATCCCTCAAGGCGACCTTTAAATCCCTTACCGGTAAGAAAGTTGCCGAGGGCGTTCTCGACGAGCTCACGCCCGCCTCGTGCGTCGTCGATCTCGACAAGGAGACCGAGCTCGAACGCGCGACGAAGGTTCTGAACTGGTTCGCGAACGTTATGCAGTACCTGCCCAACGACGCGCAGGTTGAAATCAAAGCGCTTGCGCCTAACGGGGAAACGGCGACGATTACCACGAAGGTCAAACGCGATCAGAACGCCTTTGTCGCCGGAAGAGGGCTTATCTTCGGCGTCGACGTCGTTCATCAGCGCGCCGACAGCTTCTGCGAAGCGCTCGACTTTGGCGTGGATAAAACGATCGACGCCGCGTCGCAAGTCTTTATCTTCCTGAAGAACATTGGCAAAAACGTTTCCGCGAAAGCGCTCGGCGGACCCGGGATGATCGTCGGCACGGCGTATCAAGCGGCGGGACGACCCGACGGCGTCTTCCTCCTCTTCCTGTGCCTCATAAGCGCGAACCTCGCGGTCGTTAACTTCCTGCCGATTCCCGTTCTCGACGGCGGTCACATGGTCTTTTTGCTCTATGAAATGATTACGCGCCGCAAGCCGAACGAGAAGATTCAGATCATTCTCAGCTATATTGGATTCGTCCTGATTCTAGCGCTCATGTTCTGGGTCATCGGACTCGATATTTGGCGATATTGCTTTAACTAGTCGCGCGTATTAAAACGCAACGAGCGAGTTTTCCCCGGGCGTTCCCGTAACGCTCGGGATTTTTTAGACCTAACTTCAAATTGCCCAATTTCCTTAATCGCTATAACCTGCAATGCAACGAAGTGAAGAAATCGGATTGACTAACGAGGCGCCGGCTTCCGCGCGCGCTCGAACGTTAGGGCTTGCCGCGTACGCCGCGAGCGAATTATTCTGCGCGCTCTTGTGGGCGTTTGTCGCGTGCGTCGCCGTCGCATATTGGATTTTCCAGGCGGAGGCGGGCGCCGCGACGTGCTATTTTATCGCGCTTGCCGCGGCGTTTGTCGGACACGTTCTAGCGGCGTCTTCCGTCGTGTGGCTTGAATATCCCTACTGGCTCGACGTGGAGACTCTTAAGGAGACGCGCAATCGGACAAGTCGTCCGATTTGGCTCGTCAATCTTATCCTCGCGTTGGTTTTTGCGCGCCAGACCGATCTCTTTACCGCGTTCTGGGCGTTAATTGCGGCGATCCTTTTCGATTCGATCTTTGCCTTCTACGCCTCGAGATACGCCGAGACGATTATTCGGGCGCTGAGGAAATCCTACGACGAGAGCCGGCGCTTGCCGACGCCTGCGCTGCGCGCGACGACGATAGAGACTCCGCACGCGAAGGAAACGGAACGGGAAAGCGACGCGTTGGAAGAGGTTGACGACGGCGTTCGGATACTATCTTTCGAAAGAACTCGAGGAGACGACGAGTTCGAACGCGTTAGCGGAACCGCGCTCGTCGAATTTGAACCGAACGCGTCCATGGCGACGCTCAATATTTCCTTCTGCCCACCTTTTAAGGGAATTCCCACCTTTGAGTTTGAGCAGTCGAGCGGGGAGGAAGCGACCTTTAAAATCTCAACGTTGCAGTCGTTCGGCGTGAGGATTGAAGCGCGGCGCGCGCTGGAAACAGAAAGCGACGAGCCAGTTGCGATTGATTTCTTCGCCCAGTATCCCAGCGAGACGTCGTAAAAAAAGAGCCGCAAAACGTCGAACGAACGCGTTGCGGCTCCTTTCATTGATAAGGCGTTTTCGTTTTCTCTTACGTTAGGTCATAAAGACGATTAGCAATTGCGCCGTAATAATGCGCAGGAACATCGACATGGGATAGACCGTCGCGTAGCCGACGAGCGGTCGGTTGTTTTCCGCGACGTCGTTCGAGTAGGAGAGCGCCGGGGGATCCGTCGTGCCGCCTGAAAGAACCCCCGTTAGCGTGAAGTAGTCGACCTTAAAGACCGTGAGACCGAGAACGCCGACGAGCGCTATCGGGACGATCGTAATAATCGCGCCGTAACCGACCCACGCGAGACCGCCGTTTTTCACCGTCTCGTAGAACGAGGGACCCGCGCCGAGACCGACCGCCGCTAGGAAGAGGCAAATCCCGATCTCGCGCATCGAAAGAAGAGAGTTCGGCGGCAAGATGAAATGGAGATGAAGCTTCGTTGCGAACGCGCCCATAAGGATCGATACGACGAGCGGACCCCCGGCGAGGCCGAGTTTGAGAGGTTGCGCTATTCCCGGAAGGTGAATCGGAATACTGCCGACGAGAACCCCCAGCATCATGCCGATAAAGACCTTCGTTACGCTCGACGCGTTCACGCGCGCCGTCGGACCGTGCGGTTCGTCCCCGGTCGGAGACGACGCCCCGGACGTCGGCTCGCTCGCGGGCGCCGCAAGTTCGCGTTCGCGCGATAAATCCAGTCGAAAGACGACTCGCAGTAGGACGAAGACGAAAATCGCGCCCAAGACCCCGAGAGGATACGCCGTCGCGTACGCGTTCGATAGAATGACCTCGTCGCCCCCGAACGCGCCGTACGCCGCCTGCGCCGCGCCGAGACTAGGCGTGTTCGTTACCGCCCCGCACAAGATTCCAACGGCGACCGGCGTCGAGACCCCCGCGACGTAATGAATTCCCATCGCCGCGCCCACTCCCAAAAGAATAAGCGCCAGGGCGAGCAAGTTCAGCTTAACGCCCCCTTTCTTAAATGCCGAGAAGAACGTCGAACCTACCTGCATGCCGATCGCGTACACAAAGAGAATGAGACCGTATTCCTTGACGAAATGAAGTATCGTAGGATCGACAAAATGCTTGGCGCCCTCCGCGTCCGTATAAAGATGCGAAGGAAACTGCGACCCGAAATGACCCGTCGCGATTCCGACCAGAAGCACGCACGTCGTTCCCAACGCTACCCCGCGAATTCGTAACCGACCGAGCCATAGCCCGAGCGCTATCACAAACGATATCACGAAAAGAACGTGACCCAAACCGGACCCGACTAATAATTCGCGCAACCAATTCATTTTCTCTCGTCTCCCGCGAAAAGTTCGAGGATTCGCCTATCCTAACTGCCAATGTGCGATTTTCCGATATTTATTTATCGATAAATCTTTATCGATAGAACATTCTAATACCATTTCGACGACTGTCAAGTGGAAATATAGGAAAAAGCAAAACTTGCCGCCAATGCGATAAAAAGGGACGTTCGCCGAATGACGACGAACGTCCTGCGACCCTGCGCGTGGGAGAGGGGCGCTCTCTTCGATTAGCGTTTCTTGGTGAGTTTCGTTACGAGAAGAACGACGAGACCAATAACGATTCCGATGCAGAGCAGGCGGCCAATTACGTAGCCGACGCGATAGCCGATATCGTGCGCGATCGCGCCGTTCATTTTGAGAAGAACGTCGTCGCAATACGCCTGGAACGTCGGCGAGGCGACTTCCTGACGCGCCTCTTGCGCTAACTTTTTCGCTTGATCAACGTCCCTGGGCAACCCGCCGACTCCGTCGAAATACGCAAGCGCGAGGCCCAACTTGCCCCGCGAGTCCCCTGCTTCGATCGCGCGATTAAAAAGATCGACCGCTTTCGTTTCGTCTTTCGCTACCCCGATTCCGCTAAGGTAGTAGATCCCCTGACCGTACATGCCCGCGCTGCAGCCCGCCTCGGCGGAGCGCGAAAAGTATTCAAACGCCTTTTGGTCGTCTTTAGCGACCCCGGTCCCGACGCTATACATTTCCCCGACCGCAGCCGACGCGATTCCTACGTAATCTTCGTCGCCAGAGTCCGCCAGCATTTTGTAGTATTTG
Organism: uncultured Planctomycetota bacterium; assembly: GCA_902803085.1. GTDB lineage: Bacteria > Planctomycetota > Planctomycetia > Pirellulales > Thermoguttaceae > RUG369. Next base: position 1,003 of record CADCOO010000290.1, on the reverse strand, counting down.
AACGCTTGTGCGTCGTCTTTCTCGACGTACGTACCGTTGGTGTAGTAATCGCCGAGGAGCGCCATAGCGGCCGGATCGCCATTCTCGGCGTCGGCGGTAAGCTCCGCTATGTCGACCTCCTGACCGTACGTAACGGACGAACGAGACGCGTCGAACGCGAGGGACGCCGCCAGCGCCGTTGCGGCGACGAACGCTAGAATCAATAACGAACGAATGTTATGAATAGTTCTCATGGATAATGCCCTTTGCAATTGGATTTGGGATTGTGGTCGCGGCGAGCTCGTAGGGAAGTCGCAACTCTGCCTACGGGGCGCTTCACCGTTGGGAAAAGACCCAACGAGAGGATTGCGCGTAAAGGACGCAATTCTCCGAGATTTCAACTCGAAACCCCGACGACGTCTATTGTATCAGACGCGTTCGGCGCCGTCAAGCAAGAGACGGACGGCGTTGGCGATCGGGGGCGTCTCGAAAGGACGATGGGACCGGCGTCCTTTTGACGAATAGGCGCCGTTAGAGTTGCAATCGAGCGCCATGCCTCAACCTCGCGATTGACGAGGCGGTATGCCGGGCGGTTGCAAAAGAGATTGCCGTTGATCATCCTCGCCAATTTATCTATGGACCTAAGAAAATACTGGGAAACGCTTGGATAATCCTGCGCGAAATGAGCCCTCCCCGGTTGCGGACCATTTAAAACGAATAACCCGTATAAAACGCAATTTGAATAGAAAAATACTCTTTACTCGGGACCTCCGTCTATTCTCGTCCCTTGTGAGAGCTTGCCCTCACTTCTACAATACCGAAAGTTGGATCCTTGGGGTTCGTTTTAACGTTGGAAACGTAGTATGCAGACTCGTGTGAAGGACGTTGGGCTTACCGAGAGAACGAAGAGATGAGCAAGAAGAGCGGAAAAGTTGGAAAAAGAATCGGACGCAACGCCCAGATTGCAATTTCGGCGATAATAATCTTTTTATCGCTTGCGTTCGTTTTTCGTCCGATTTCTCCT
>CADCOO010000289.1 GCA_902803085.1 uncultured Planctomycetota bacterium | reverse complement strand
CTACTGAAATCGTTTTCGATGAGAACGAGGACCAGGTAGAAGAAGTAGAAACGACGGAAGTGGACGAGAGCGAGATCGTCTTTGACGATAACGCCGAGCCGGTTGAAGAAGTTGAATCAGCAGAGACTGATACTACTGAAATCGTTTTCGATGAGAACGAGGACCAGGTAGAAGAAGTAGAAACGACGGAAGTGGACGATAGCGAGATCGTCTTTGACGAAAACGCCGAGCCGATTGAAGAAGTTGAAACAGTCGAGAGTGATACTACTGAAATCGTTTTCGATGAGAACGAGGATCAGGTCGAAGAAGTCGAAACGGCGGACTCCGACGAGAGCGAGATCGTCTTTGACGATAACGGCGCGTCTGAAGACGCTACGATTTTGGAAACGAACGAAGGCGAAATCATTTTCGATAGCAACGACTATCGTAAGGATTTTGTAGGACAAAGGGAGGAAACGAATTCTGACGAGAGCGAGATTCTCTTCGACGACAATGACGTTCAAGAGAAGTCAAATGGCGACCCAAAGAATACGGACGAGCAAGACGGCGTCATCATCTTTGACTCGAACGACTACGGATTCGCCGCGCCTGACGAAGGGAATCGAAACGCGAACCAACCGTCTCGTCAATATTTCGTTCGTCGAGCGAGCTGGAGTGGAAGCGAGACCCGCGTTCGTCCCGTAAGCTACTGCGTTCGACTTGGCGCGGAAGAGCCCGAGGTGCAGGAGACGTCTGAGAACGTAGAACCAACTAACGTCGAGACGTCCGAAAAGGAACCTACCGCAGAGAACGTCGATGGTTCGGAACGCGTCGAAAGCGAAACGCTGGACGCGATTGAAGAGGCGTTCGCTGGTAACGAGAGTAAGGACGAGAACGTCGAATCGATCCAGGGCGCCGAGACGGAAGCGTTGGAGAAGATCGAAGACGCTCTTATTGTCGGTGGAAACGTCGAGGCAGAAGACGCAGAGAAGCGGATCGAGGAAGCGACGACGGAAAGCGCCGTCGTTTCTGTAGCGCCAAGCGCGAACGCGACGCCGACGCAAAAGAGCGCGCCGCAGATAGCCAAAATCCAAGCGCAGGACGAGACATGGATAATTAGCCCGAACGGCGGCGACGATTACATGTGCTGGCAGTTGGTCAACGGCTCATGGGCGCAGACAAACGCGAACGCGTTCTTTGCGACCGACGATCCGGCGCGCACGACGGTCTTTTGGGCGCACGGGTATCAAACGGACATGACGTCGGCGGTCAATTCGGGGTTCGCTTTGCGCAGCGCGTTGGAAGTAGCGCGCCAAGCGAGCGGTTCTCAGAAACGGATTCGGCTGGTGATTTGGAAATGGGCGTCGGAACGCAATACTGCGCGTATTCGTTTGGACGCAATGATCAAAAGGGATCTCACGCAGTATTACGGCGCGTCCCTTGGTCGATTTGCCGGTCGCCTTAATCCTCGCGGCGACGTCGTCTTCGTGGGGTTTAGCTTTGGCGCGGGACTAGTCGGATCGGCGTTGCAGACCCTTGCGACCACAGCGAATCGTCGTCAGACGGGCGACAACGAACCTGGGTTTGCCGTTTCTGGCCAAGGCGGATCGACTCCTGCCGAACAGAAGGGCAAGATTTCCTTGATACTCGTCGCGGGCGCGTGCGATCTTGGCGCGTTCGGTCGAGGCGGCGAATACGAGTACGGCGGCTATCTTCCGAGTCTGGTCTTGAACCTGTACAACCCGGTCGATTACGCGTTGCATTATTATCCAGCCGTAGCGAACCGTTCGCAAGCGCTTGGGATCGCGCCGGCGCCGAATGAAGAGTTTCCGAACGCGTGGGGCAATATTTACAATATCAACGTCAGCGGCGCGCTCGCTCGAAAACATTCCTTTAGCGACGCGATCAACGCGACTCCCTACAACGTTCTCATTCCGTTTGTCCTTTAGTATTGGACGTCGAATCGGACAAAAAAAGACGACGCAATCGTTCGCGCCGTCTTTTTTTGTCTTCGTTTCACGTGAAACCCGAGCGGTAACGTTGTTAAAATAGGTCGTTTAGGACGGAACAGTAGAGTACTGTAAAACTGACGAAGTTGAGCGTCATGTGCATGCCGACGACGGTTGGGTAACTTCTCGTTTTAAAATAGACGTATCCTTCGTAGAGCGCAAAGAAAAAGATTGGAATCGGCGCGACGATCGTTCCTGGAAAGAGCTCTTGCGCTATCTTCGCGAAGAAGAGAAGGACGGGCGTCGCGTACATTTGCAGATAGACGCCTCGCAACCATTCCTTGACGAGTCGCAGGCAGGTCGATTTCCTTTGCGCAGTTTTAAGGGAGAAATCCTCGCCTAGTCCGAGATCGCCGGGCTTGGCGCCGAGGCGTCGGAGAACGGCGAGTCCGCCCCAGAGGATAACGACGGCCGAAACGATATGAGCGATCAGTCCGTCGAGAAGCATATTCATTGGCGTGTAATGCTCTTCCGACTCGGCGGAACCGACGTGAAGAATGGCGAAGATTGCCGCTTGGGAAACGCAAACTATAAGAATGCGCGTTATAACGTTGTTGCGCGCGCGGGCGTCTCCGTCCGACGCGGAGTCCGGCGCGTCGCGGCGTCGACCAAATCCAGAGCGCGTTTCGAAAAGCCCCTGGATAACGACTCGAAAGACGAATTCCTCCAAGACGGGCGCGACGAGTACGACGGAAATGAAAAAGAGCGCGACGACAAGGTTGAAGTAGCTCGTTTTATACGAGCGAATGAGTAGCCGCGACATGGGGTGCTGGGTCGCTATCTTGGAATTGTCTTCCGTCTCGACTTTCTTTGCTTCGGATGGATTGGGCGCGTCGAGCTCAATCTCGATTATACGCTGCCCGTCGTCGGCGCTTCTCTCTTGCTCGACGACTTGTATTTCATCGGGATTGCGTTTTTCTTCCTTTGGTTCGATTTCTTGGTTGGCGAGAGACGCGTCTTTCGCGTCTTCAGACGTGGACGAGTCGTCGGCGTTCTCTTCGTCGACGCTTTCGTCTTGCGGGGGAACGTCCGATTTGTCGGTCTTGGCGGCGTACTCGGCGTCGAGATCGGGCAATATCGAGCGGAGCGGCGTTTCTACGAGTCCCCTGACGACGGACGGGACGACGCAGAAGGTAGCAAGAAAACCGAGCGCGAAAGCGACCGACCAGGGGACGGCGTATTTGGTCGGTCCCTGATAGTCTCTTTGGAAAATCTTAATTGCGAATTTATAGAAAAAGACGGACGCGCAGACGAGAGCGACGAGAATTTGAACGAAAGGCATGGCGAATTACGAACGGCTAGGGTGAAGCAAACGCGAAACGCGCTCGCAACGCAAGGTTGCGAGCGTCGTAACCTTCGTTATTGCGCGTTTTGCGCCGCATCTTCGCTGTTTGCTTTCGCTTCGGCGGCGGCGCGCGACATTTTCATTGCCGCGCGAATATAGATCCATCCGGAATAGAGCGTCAGATAGACGACGACGTAGAGCGTCGCAATAAAGCCGACCTTTAGCCAACACGGTTTCGAGTCGAGAATGAGAAGCAGAAACGCCATGGGAATATTGACGCACTGCAGGGTCGTCTTCCATTTGCCGATCCATTTTGCGGAGAAGTCGCCGCCGCTCGATTCGACCATTGAGCGGAGCATCGTAACAAAGAGCTCGCGCATGAGAATCGCGACGACCATCCAGGTGGCGAGTCCCAACGGTATTTTGGCGCAACAGCAGCTTGACGCGCAGTCGGAGAAGAGATTGTGCAATTCCGGAACGGCTACGAGGTAAATATACGTTCCGCAGACGAGCGCCTTGTCGGCGAAAGGATCCATAATGCGCCCGAATTGCGTTTTCTGATCGTAGCGGCGCGCCCACCATCCGTCGGCGTAGTCCGTGAGCGCCGCTATGATAAAGAGGACGAGACACGTTATGTAGAGCTTAAAGGGAAAGAGCGCGAATAACACGACCGACAGCGCAATGCGCGCCATCGTGAGAATATTCGGTACGTTAATGATCTTACGCGATCGAATTTGCGGCGTTTGCGTCATAGGAAGCTCCTTAATTGGTTGCGCTCGGATCTTTATTTGAACCTGTCTATATTGGAAAGCGTCGCGAGCGCCTTAATAAGCGCCTGCGTTCCCAACTTCGCGCCGCCCTGAGCTATGAGCGCGAGGTACAGTTGACGAACTAACGCGAGACCCGGTAGCGCCAACTCCATCTTAGACGCGTCTTCCAGCGCGATCGTCATGTCTTTTACAAAATGTTCCACGAAAAAACCCGGCTGGTAATCGCCCTTTAAAATGCGAGGCGCTAGGTTCGAAAGGGACCAACTACCGGCGGCCCCCGTCGAGACCGACGCTAAGACGTTTTCTAAATCAAGGCCCGCGCGATAAGCGTAAAGCAAAGACTCGCAGACCCCGATCATATTGCCCGCGATAAGAATCTGATTCGCCATCTTCGTGCGCTGACCTGCGCCCGGCTCGCCTGCGTGACGCACGTTGGTTCCAAAAACGGCAAAGACGTCGCGTAAACGCTCAACGACAGACGGGGCGCCCCCTATCATAATGGAGAGCGTTCCATTGCGCGCGCCGACGTCGCCCCCTGAGACGGGCGCGTCGAGCGCGTCGAAGCCGTTCTCGCGCGCGGCGCGCGCGATCTCTTGCGCGAGCTCGGGCGAACTGGTCGTTGAGTCGACGTAGGTTTTTGGCGCCGAAGGCGACGAATAGTTCCGCCATGCGGCCAGAACGCCCTCGTCGCCAAAGAAGATTTCGCGCACGTCCTTTGGCGTTCCTACCGTCGAGAAGACGACGTCGGCGTTCTCGGCGACAAGACGAGGCGTCTCTTCCCAACGCGCCCCGGCGTCGAGAAGCGGCGTCGCTTTTGACTTTGTTCGCGACGTAACGACAAGTTCGTAGCCCGCGTCAAGCGCGCGCCGAGCGCACGCGCCGCCGATGACGCCAGTTCCTATCCATCCCAGACGAGGTTTTGCCATGCCGAATTTCCTTTGTTTCTGCGGAACGCTGATCTCTGTGAACGCCAGTTCTGGCGATTGCCGCCGACGCTCTCCACTTATTGTTCAGTTTTTGCGCGCGGCGTCAAGGATGAACTGTAAAGTTGAACGCGATTTATTGCAAGCGCGGGCGCTGCATGACAAATTCCTGTTTTTTTTCAAAAGGGCGCTTGCCAAGCCGGGGCGGGGCGCTATAATCAGGTTCGTGATTGACACGCGCGGGCGTGGCGGAATTGGCAGACGCGTCAGGTTGAGGGCCTGATGGGAGTTAATCCCGTGGAGGTTCAAGTCCTCTCGCCCGCACTGATCCGAAAAGACCCGACGGACTAATGTTCGCCGGGTCTTTTTGCGTTTTATCTTTTCTACGACGCAGAATAGTCAGAACTGGTATTTTTAGCGCTTGATTTGCTCTTTTATTTTTGTTATTCTCGATCGGGCTCTATTGCCGACGCGCGACGCCCGATTATTAGACGGAGCTACCATAGTCGGCGCGTATTGTTTCGCGGCGTTGTGGCGCTGAGCTTTTTTAAGAAGGATCGAAAGAATGAATCGTCCCAATTCGCCCAATAAACGCGAGCGTCTTATTTCGAGATTTTTTCTCGCGACGTTAGCCTTTGCGCTTGTCGCGACCTCGACGATCGCCGTCGGATGCAAGGCGATGAACGAGAATCCGAATAACGATCGCATTTGGTTCCCCACGCTCGCTCCGCCGTCGGCGACGGAACGCGAAGCGCGCTCGCGTCATTTCCTAGACGGAGGCGATCCCTATCTCGACGCTCAGGTGGGACCGCGCTCGCTGGACACGCGACCGAGATCTTGGGATATTTCGCGTTCGCGTACTTCCGCGACCCTCGGGGTTGCGCCCGACGTGATCGACGACTGACCGCTCTGACGATTAGAATTCACTGCGCGTAGCCGTTCCCTGTTTTTCACGGGAACGGCATTTTTTATTTCTGAAATAGCGGTCGCGTTTCTTTCTTTTTTTGCCGCGCGCTGTATAATTAGGGGCGGTAGGGGCGGCGCGCGTCGCTTATCGGCGTGGCGCGCGCATAAAAAAAGCCCTTTTCACGCGCATGTAAATTTGATATAATCGCGCGGCGTCAGCATGCCGCGTCGTGGACGCGCGCGTTGACAATCCGAATCGGCGACTCAATGCGAGTCGTTCGAACGTCGTGCAATCGAAATCTCGGCGAACACGAAGGTTGCGCGCCCTCAGGCGCGTCAAGATAATAAGGAACGTACGTTATGAAACGCGTTAATAGACTTTCCTCCACGCGTTCCGGCTTCACCTTGCTGGAACTCTTGATTGTTTTGGCGATTCTTATCGTCGTTATCGGGATGCTCGGCACTACGGTTTGGGGACAATATCGTAAGGCGCTCATTCGAACGGCGACGATTCAAGTTACCGACAAGTTGCTCAACGCTCTTGAATTGTTCAAGGTCGATCAAGGACGTTATCCCCTCGCTACTGAGGGCCTTTATATTCTGGCGAATGTCGACAATCCCGATCCGCAAGGCGCTCAACAGAGAAACGACGAAGCGATGGCGGCGGCGCGTCAGGCGGCCGGCGTTAACGGTATGCAGACCGGTCAGGGACAAGGCGGCGACTTTGGAACGGGCGGATTCGGCACGAGCGGCTTTGGCGGAGACGCGACGGGCGGCTTTGGTAACGGCGGCTTCGGCGGGGACGCGACGGGCGGTTTTGGCGCCGGCGGCTTCGGCGGAGACGCGACGGGCGGTTTTGGCGGGGACGCGACGGGCGGCTTTGGCAACGGCGGTTTCGGCGGGGACGCGACGGGCGGCTTTGGCGGGGACGCGACCGGAGGTTTTGGTTCGTTTGGCGATCAGAACGCGAACAATTTCAATAACGGTTCCAATCAATTCCAGCAACAACAGCAACAGCAACAACAGCAGGTTTATGTCAAGCCGAAGATTATCGAGCCGTACGTTAAAGAGAAAGACCTGACCGATCCTTGGGGCGAGCCGTATCGTTACGAATGGCCGACGGTGAAGGGCGACGGACAAAGTCCTGCGGTGTGGTCTTGCGGGCCCGATAAGGAAGACAATAACGGCGAAGGGGACGATATTATCAGCTGGGATCCGCAGGATACGAGCGGACTCATGCGGTTGCGCAACCAGCAGGGCGGCGGAACGAACAATATGACGAATCCCGGCGTGAACCAGGATTATAACAATATGAATCCCGGCATAAACCAGGATTTCAATAATATGAACCCGGGCGTGAACCAGGATTTCAATAACATGAATCAGGATTTTAACAACATGAATCCCGGTATGCCCCAGGATTTTGGCGGCATGAATCCGACCGGCGGCATGAATCCGACTGGCGGCATGAATCCTGCTGGCGGCATGAATCCCGCCGGCGGCATGAATCCGACTGGCGGCATGAATCCCGCCGGCGGCATGAATCCTTCTG
>CADCOO010000288.1 GCA_902803085.1 uncultured Planctomycetota bacterium | reverse complement strand
TCGAGCTCACCGGCGCGGAAGGCGACGTCGTCTTCACGGCGGAAGACGGCTCGACGATTAATATCTACGTCGACGCCGAAGGAGGAACGCGATTCGTCGCGCAAGAGTTCAACACCTATATGAACGTCGGCGACACGTTGCTCGACGTGACCTCATACGTTAAACCCAGCCTCGCGCCGAAGACGCTCGTCGTCTTTTCGACCCAAGACAAGGGACAGATTAACTATCAAATTGAGGACATTGACGTCGACGACGATCTTTTAGGAAAGGATTATATCGTCGATCCAATCCTTTCAACAGCGGACTCCGTCGTTCTTTCTCTCGTTGATTCCACAAAATTTTCCGATATCGCGCTCAACGGTAATTCGAAAGCGGTAGCAAAGTCGCTCGACAATCTCATCGAAAAAGAAAACTATACGCCGGAGGAATTCGTTATCCTATCTCTACTGGAGGACTCGATCGGCACGCTCACGTTAGCGACCGCCACAGGCGAAGTCTACGCGTCGACGATCGGCTTCTCCTATATGAACAATCTCACGATGACGCAAACGCTCTTCGACCATCTGCGCAACAATGCGCTCGTCGCCTACTCCGGCGCTTCGGCGGTCGATCCGATGGACTACGGCTCTAATCGGTCGGGCGCCAGCGCGCCAGCGGGCAACTATCCGGTTACGAGCGGCTACTCGCCGAACGGTTCTTTCGATCAGGGGCCGCTGTATTACAATACGGACACGAATTCCTACGGACCGAGCGTCGTTCCGATCGCTCAGCCGCAACAGCAAGGCGCGACGACGACTGGAATTTATAACGGCGAGACGTACGGCGGCTCGTCGGACGGTTCGGGAACCTACAATATCGGGTGGAATCGGCAGCGTTCGGAACTCGCGACGATGCGCGGTCAGGCGGCGAATTACGGCGATCCGGGCACACTGATTTATTCGGCGTGGTTCAACGCGTTCGGGTCGGCAAACGACGCGCGCGTTCACAAGAACTATTTCGGGTACGACGCGAAGCAATTCGGCTTCCTAGCGGGTCTCGATCTTTTCGGATCTTGCGACTGCCGATTCGGCGCGTACTACGGCTATCAACGTAACGAACTGAAGAAACACGAACTAAACAAATATATCATGCTGGGCAAGGTCAAGACGAACGAACACACGGTCGGTCTTTACCACCAGTTCGGGGACGAAACGGTCTACAATATCGGTACGATTCGCGCGGGCTACGGTCGTTTTAAGACGACGCGCGACGTCATTATGGTAGGCGATCCGGTTCCGGTGAGTTCGAAATACGACATGTGGAACGCGGGCGTCACCTTTGAACGAGGCGCGAATTTCAACGCCGAGCCGTTCGTCTTTTCGCCGTACGCGCAACTCGACTATAACTACTACCTGCGACGAAAGTTCTCGGAGAGCAGCTTGAAAAACAATATTTACGCGCTCAAGATCGGCAAGTCGGACTACCACAGCCTGCGCGGTCAGATCGGCGGTCGCATCGCGCTCGACATGTACCCAGGCAGTCAGCACATTCGCATCGTCGGCAGCGCGGCGTACATTCACGAGTTCCTCAACGCGATGTACGGCAAGACGTGGGCGGCGTTCCAGGGCTTTCCGTCCGCAGACGGCTTCGTAATTCACGGCAACTCGCTCGGACGCGACTGGTGCGCGTTGGGACTCGGACTCGACTGGACGCCAATTCCGGCGCTCAACCTCTTCCTGAAAGGGAACTACCTGTTCAACAAGTACACGAGAACGCCTTTTACGTCTGCTGGTCTGAAATTCCGGTGGTAAGTGCGGCGCTCAGCGTTCGCGGTTTAAGGAGCGAAAACGTCAATGTCCTTTTTAGAATTCGATCACGCGTTGGTTCGCGCATGCGTGGAAGGTCGACCCTACGCCTGGGAAGACTTCGTCGATCGCTTTATGGAACTAGCGATTCACGTCGTCGAACACGTTGCGGAACGACGCGCCGTTAAACTCGACGAAGAAGAAAAGATCGAAATATGCGAGGCGATCTTTCGCGCGTTTCGATATAATCGATTCCAACTCTTGCGCGAGTTTTCCTTCCAGAGTCGGGTTTCAACCTACCTGGTCGTCGTTGCGCGACGCGTCGCCGTCGCTCTCATCGCCGAACCAGCCTAGCCTTGGCGCAAGGTAAGAAAAAACGTCCGGTCGCTTGACAACATTGAGTCTCGACGTAAAATTAGCGAAATTTAGACGTTTTTTCCCTTCGCGCGCCTGCGGTCGGCGCCAAGCCGATTGCGCGTTATTCCGATCTTCGTCCTCCTGCGAAAAAGCGTCCGCTAACGCCCGACGCTTCTCGCTTCGTCGGAGTATTGCGCGCGCGTTGCGATTCCTTTGAGACGTTAGGAGCAAGCCGCCATGCTAAACCCACAAGACTTACAGGAAGTCGCCGTTACTTTCGACGACGTGTTGCTTGAACCCCAATACAGCGAAGTCGTTCCAAAACTTGTCAGCGTACAAACGCGACTAACCCGGCGCATCGCGCTTAATATCCCGCTTATTAGCGCTCCCATGGACTCCGTAACCGAAAGTAAGATGGCGATCGCGCTAGCGCAAGCGGGAGGCGTCGGCGTTATTCACAAGAACCTAACGATCGAAAAACAAGCGGAAGAAGTCGCTCAGGTTAAGCGCTCGGCAAACGGCGTTATTCGCAATCCCGCGACCGTTACGACCGGCGCCGACGTCGAGGAAATACGCAACGTCATGGACGTCCACCACGTCAGCGGCGTTCCCGTCGTCGACGAAAATTACAGACTCGTCGGCATCGTGACTAAGCGCGACTTGAGATTCGTCGACAACTCGAAAACGCCCGTCGCCGACGTCATGACGACGAAGAATCTCGTCAAGGCAAGCGGCGAGGTTGGCCTCGAAGAGGCGGCGCAGATACTCATGCGCAGCAAGGTCGAAAAGCTCTTGCTCGTCGACGACGACAATCGCCTAACGGGTCTCATTACGATTCGCGACGTCGATATGACGCATAATTTTCCGGACGCGTGCAAAGACGCAACCGGACGTCTCCGAGTCGGCGCGTCGGTCGGCGTGCTCGAAAAGGAGCATGATCGCGCGACGGCGCTCATCGAGGCGGGCGCGGACTTCCTCGTCGTCGACAGCGCGCACGGCCATTCGAAGAACGTTATCGAAATGGCGAAGTGGATTAAGTCGACCTACGGAGATAAAATCGACGTCGTCGCCGGCAATATAGCGACGTACGAAGGATGCCGCGCGCTCATCGACGCGGGCGCGGACGCCGTTAAGGT
>CADCOO010000287.1 GCA_902803085.1 uncultured Planctomycetota bacterium | reverse complement strand
CTCAAGAACGTCCTGGCTCAGGAAGTCTTTAAGAAGAGTTCCGTTAAAGTCTGGGAATGCCGCAATTGCGGACATATCGTCGTTGGGGAAGCCGCGCCGGAAATCTGCCCGACGTGCGCGCATCCGCAGAGTTATTTCGAAATTCACGCCGAAAACTATTAATCAGTCGCAGCTTATCGTCGACCACTCGATCGCGATAAGCGCGCAATAAGGAGAGTATGTCATGACGCAGTTTTCACGTCGTTCTTTCATTAAGAGCGCGAGCGCGCTCGGTCTAGCGGCGTTCGCGTTCCCGACCCCGTCGATCGCGCGCGAGCTCAACGCCAATTCCAAACTCAATCTCGCGCACATCGGGCTCGGCGGCATGCAGGGCGATTTCCACCGTAATTCCTGCGCGGAAGAGAACCGTATCGCCATCTGCGACGTCGACGAAAACTACCTCGAGCAGTACGGCGCCCAAATTCCCGACGCTAAACGCTACGTCGACTTTCGCGAAATGATTGACGAACTCGGCGATCAGATCGACGCCGTCGTTATCACCACGCCCGACCACACCCACGCGATCGCTGCGATTACCGCTATGAAGAAGGGAATCGCGACCTACGTTGAAAAGCCGCTCGCACACGACGTCTATCAAATTCGTCAAATGCAGAAGCTCGCGCGCGAAAAGGGTCTTGCCACGCAGATGGGCACCCAAATTCACGCGCTAGACAACTATCGCCGCGTCGTTGAACTCGTACGCGCCGGCGTTATCGGCGAAATTGAACGCGTCGACGTGTGGTGCGGCGTCGTATGGGGCGGCTCGCCGCGCACTAACGACGACGTTAAAGTTCCTGAAAAACTTCACTGGGATCTCTGGCTCGGGCCCGCGCCGGAACGTCCGTTCCAGCCCTGCTACCTCGGCGGAAACTGGCGATCCTTCTGGGACTTCGGAAACGGCGGCATGGGCGACATGGGCTGCCACTTCATGGACCTCGTCTTCTGGGCGCTCGACCTACAGTACCCGATCTCCATCGACGCCTTCGCGCCCACTAAAGCCGACGACGACTTCGCCGCGCGCGACCTGCACGTCGAGTATGTCTTCCCCGGCGTCAAGGGAACGACCAACCTACTGGAAGTCTCCTGGAGCGACGGCGTCGCGCGTCCGGGCTCGCTCGACAAGTACGGAATTGACAAGCCGAACGGCGTCCTCTTCATCGGTTCCGAAGGCGCGATCTACTCCAACTACAGCGAGCACGCGATCTTCCCGACCGAAAAGTTCGCCAAACTCGAGCGACCCGCCCAGACGATCCCCGCCTCGATCGGCCATCACAAAGAATGGCTCCAGGCGATCAAGACCGGCAAAAAGGACACGACCTGCAACTTCGACTACTCCGGTCGAGTCGCCGAGACGATCCTACTCGGGCCCGTCGCCTATCGGTGCGGAAAGAAGCTCGAATACGACGCTAAGACCATGACCATTACCAATTGTCCCGAAGCCGCTAAGCTCCTCAAGCAAGACGTGCGCAAGGGCTGGGAAGTCTGAGTTCGTTAGAACGTCGCGCGTATAAACGCAACAACCCCGGGCGCGCCTCTTTTGCGCTCGGGGCTGTTTCTTTATACTAACCGACGCTCTGTTCTCGTTGTCAAGACGCTAGTTGGGACTATCGTCCTGCTCCTTTAGGAGTCGTGTCGCTTCGCGGTAAAAGTCCTCTTGACGAATCGAATCTTCCGCGCGCATCTGGGCGTATTGGACAATATAGTTGAAGACGCCCCAAACGACGTAATAGATGAAGAAGGTTGCAATTAACGCGCCAAGGAAAGCAACGAGCGTTATCAAAAACGTCCCCAATTTATCGCCGAATTTCATCAGAGGATCGAGAATAATTCTTGAGCTCATTACAATGAAAGTTATGGAGGAGCCGATTGCTGAAATAACGCCCATTACAACGCACGCGTTTTTGCACCAAATGAACGGCATGGTCATGGATTTCGTTCGTGCGCGCGCACGTTGAACAACTGAATCAGAGGAAGACGCGGTTTCTCTAACAACAAACTTCTGGACGAACGACGTAATTTTAGAAGACGCTTCGACGACAGGAGGCGGCGTCAGCTCTGACGAGAGCGGCGGCGCGACGTTCGCCTGCGTGGGGACGCTAGACGTCGGCGCGTCAAAATCGAATTCGGGGGGCGCGAACTGCGGCACAGCCTCG
>CADCOO010000286.1 GCA_902803085.1 uncultured Planctomycetota bacterium | reverse complement strand
TCGCGGCCGGCAGCGTACGCGACGCCGTTGAACGGCTTAAAGACGAACCGAATTTTAAAGTCGTCCGGAATCTTATTGAGACCTTCTTCGCCGTCGAGCATCTCGACTACTTTCGGGTACCAATATTCCACGCGGCTCTTAGCGCGTTGCGCCCACTCGAGCGCGTCGGGCGCTTCCGTCACGTCGATTTCGACCTCGATCTTCTTTTTGGGAATTTCGCCGAGCGATTTCCACGCGTCGAGAATAACGTCGCGCGCGGCTTCCGGCGCTTCTTCGATCGACTCGTACGCGTCGAATTCGACGGGATCCTGACCGGCGAGCTTGATCGTCGCGACGGCGGGCTCCTGCCCGACTTTAACGATCTCGACCGTTCCGGCGTCGTTCGGAAGTTCTTTTGTTAGGACGATCTTCTGCTCGTCGGCAGGTTTTTCGTCCCCTTCTTGCGCCGTCGCTTGGAACGACGTCGCGCAGAACGCGAGCGCCATGGTCAGTAATGCCCAACCGGCGCGCGCGCATAACGGATGAAAGAGTTTTATCGTCATTTTGTAATCTTTCGTAATCGCGTCGCTCAGACGCGCAACCGGTTAAAAGTACAGGTTTTCCCGCAAAAGCGCAAGACTTTGCGGCACGGCTTCTTCGGCGTTCGCTTTGCCCTCGAATTCGAGCGAGACGAAGCCTCGATAATTATACTTACGGAAAAGGTCGCCGATCTTCTTGTAATCGAGCGGAAGCTCGTACCAGACGCCGCCGCCGTAGTACGTTTTCGCTTGCACCATCGTCGCGCGCGGCAAGACCTTTTCAATCTGTTCCATTGTGTCGTCTAGGAAATTGCCCGTGTCGAGCATGCACCCGAACCACGGCGAATCGATCGCGTCGAGCAACTTAATGAGGCCGTCTGCCGTGCGCGCCAGGCCCCAGTGATTCTCCAACGACAGCATAACGCCTTTATTGGCGGCATATGGCAAAAGTTCCTCAAACGCCGCGACGCACCAGCCGAACGCTTCTTCGTCCGTATGACCCGGCAGAGGCTCTTCAATTCCGCGATGCTCCATGAGCGCGTCGAAGGACCCCCAACTGTCCCAGCGACCTGTGTTCACGCGGAGCGTTGGAATACCCATCTCGCTCGCAAGATCGATACTGTGCTTTGTTTTCTCAACGTTGAACTTTCGCTCGTCCGCGTCGGGACGAACGAAAGTCTGGTGCGTCGACATACTGCAGATGGAAATCCCGTATTTGAAGGCGTCGCGACGCAGACTGCGGAGATAGCGAAGATCGACGCGATCCAATTGCTGTTCGAGCACCTCGAACGCGTCGAACCCCGTTTCCGCCGCTTTGCGCAGGCACTGATCCATCGGCGCGGAAACGTCTTCGTCGAAATGCCAATAGGAGTAGCTAGAGACCGCGATTAGATTGCCGCGCCGCGCGCCTTTCGAACTTGCGGCAACCTTATTCCAATCGGTTTCAGTCGCGTTGGCGCGCGCGCCGACCGCAGTCGCGCCGACAACCGCCGCCGCGCCGCTCAAAAACGCGCGTCTATTCATGGGCGTGTGATTTGTCATGAAAAAAACTCCCGCGCGTTCCGCGACTACTTCATATCTTTCGGAATGGCGACGAAACGGCGTTCGACGTCCAAATCTTTCGCCTGGCAACCGACCGCCAGTCCGACAAGATCGCTCAGATAGAAGATCGGCACGTCTTGCGTAAGACCGAGTTTCTTGGCGTCCGCCTGCCTCATGTCAAGATTGATTTGACACATTGGACATGCGACGACGACGCAGTTGGCGCCGGAGTCGATCGCGTTTTGAAGGACGCGATAGACCATAGCGGCGACGCCCGCCTCGTCGCTTAACGTGAGCCCGCCGCCGCAGCACACGGTCTTACAATTCCAATCGACCGGTTCGGCGCCGAGCTTTTGGAGAAGCTCTTCCATAGAGGTCGGATCTTCCGGATCGTCGAATTTAAGAATCTTCGGCGGTCGCGTGAGGAGGCATCCGTAGTAACACGCTGGCTTGAAGTTTTCGAGTTTGCGAGTAACGCGTTCGGCAATAGCGTCGTATCCGACCGCTTGGAAGACTTGAATAAGATTGACGACGTCGACGCTTCCGGTAACGGGCGTTTCGACGATTTCGGACATTTCTTTGCGCAATTCGGCGTCCGCTTTAATGGCTTCGTTCGCTTTCGTCAGCTCCATGGAGCACATGGGGCATGGCGCAAAGAGGCTCTTTAGATTCTGCTTCTCGGCAATTCCGAGATTTCGAGCAGGGAGCGCGGTCGAGAGTTTCTTATTAATGCAGTGCGCGGCGGTCGCGCCGCAACAGATCCAGTCTTCCAGTTCGTTGAGCTCGACTCCCAACGCCTTCATGCAAACGCGAACGGACGCTTCGTAATCGTCCGAGGAACCGTGCAGAGCGCACCCTGGATAGTATCCGATATCCATTTCCTAAATCCTTCTCGATGATATTTAGTCCAACCGCCGTCGCACGCCGTCGCGTTCGAAGCGGTCGAGAGATTATCCCACGTAACTATTGCGCCGACGCGCGTCGCCGCGACATGATCGTAGCGAGGCGTTCGTTACAGTTCGACGCCGCACTTATCGAAGATTCGCTTGACGAGCGCCTTGTCCTTAACGGGCGAGCCCAATTTAAAATGCATCTTGCCGCGCACAACCATTTTGGGCGCGAGCAGACCGAGGCGCACGACGTTGCAGACGTCGAATCGTTTGAAGAAATATCGCGCTTCGAAGTCGGTCGCCATTTCCGTTTCGTTCGTACGTCCGTTGCGACGCACGCTGCGTAAAAACGCCTTTTGGAAGTCGACGACCTTAAGAGACTCGTCAGAGAAAGTGTTTGTCTCAATAGAGATTTGACGTAGCGCGTCGATAACCGAGGCGACCTCGACCGATTTCGGGCATCGCGCGGAGCACGTTAGGCACGAGAGACAACGCCATATGCTCGCGGCGCGCGCGGCGCCGAGAATATCGCCCGTCTGGGTTGCGCGCATAATGCGCGTCGGGGGCATGTCCATCACGTCGCCGCGCGGGCATCCCGCCGTGCATTTTCCGCACTGATAACAATCGTTCAATCGAGTGTGCGCGATTTGTTCCACGCGCTTCGCCCAATCTTGATTCGACTTGGTCATTTTGTCTCCCTTAAAGAACGTTACGAAGTTGCGTTCGCGACCAAGCGCGACCCGTCGCCCCATTTTCAACGTCGCCGTCCGCCGCGACAGCGCGTTTTAAAGGTTCGACTCGCCTTCGGAAGTTCGTTACGTCATAATTTCTTGCTTGCTCGCGTTGACGCGCAATTCCGCGCGCCGTTCCCATTTTGACACATTTGAAAGTATTGTCAAGCGCAAACGGCGACGAAGCGTCAACATGAGTATTATACCAAATGAAAAGGGCGCGCGCAAGTTTTTTTTTATTTTTGACTTTTATGACCGGTTGAAACGTTGAGTCGAGAAAATAGGGGTTATAATAGAAACGTTGCGCGACGCGTTTTAAAAAACGGAATAGCGGATACGGTTGTAACTTGCTTTATTGTCGATGTTATGACTTGCGTCGTTTTAAACGCGGCGCCGTTTAACGCGTTTAAAAAATATTTTTTTATTGATTGAAAGAGGAGAGCGTTTCGCGTTCTAGCGGTTATGGCGAACGAGAGCGTTTATTTTTACGGTCGATTCGCGAGCGCGCCGAAGCGCGAGCTTGAAAGGTTGGCGCGCGAACGCGGATTTCGCGTCGCCGCCAGTTTGAACGAGACGCTCGACGTCGTCGTTCTTGGCGAGGACGAGTCGATTGGCGACGCGCGCGCGCGTTTGGCGTTGGAATTTGACGAGCGGTCGCGTTTGGCGTTTGAACGCGGCGCGCTCGTTATCGTCTCCGAATCGTCCTTTCTCGCCGGTCTGCGCGAATCCGAATCTGGCCGCGCCAAAGAGGCGACCGGCTTGACGCCAGCCGCCGTCGCGGAACTTGTCGGCGTTACGGTCGTCGCGATTCGACGATGGTTGCAACGCGGTTTCCTTAAGCCGTTTTATCGCGGCGATCGTCTGCCCCTTTTAGCGCCGCGCGAAATAGCGGTCGCGCGTCGACTCGCATTTCTTACGTCGACGGGACTTTCTGACGATTTTATTGCCAAGCGCGTCGTCGCGTTTGCGAATCTCGACTGGGAGCGTCGATTTAAGGAGCGTCAGAGTTCGAGTCAACGTTTCGACGAACCTCCGCTCCTCTTTGATTTCCATTCGTCCGCGCCCGAGTCGGTTATTCCTTCCCCCTCGTACGACGCGTCCCTTGCCGACAAGCTTGCGTCGGCGCCGTTCGACGTCGGGGCTATTCTCCTAAAGACGACGCTTGCGTCCGACGGCAAAGACGTTCTCTTCTTTGGCGACGAAAAGGCGAGTCTTCCGGTCGATTATCGCGGTCAGCGCCGCTTTGAATTTGCTGCGGCGCCTACGGACGGCGCGTACGAGACGCCTTCGAGCGCGCCCCTGTCGGAGGACGAAGCGCAAATGGCGCTCGCGGACCGTCTGCGCGACTGGAACAGCGCGGCGACTAGCGAGACGGGACGTCCTGCGTTTCTCTCGCTTTTTTCGGGCGACGCGGAGTCTGAGGCGTTCGCCGAGAGCGGCTCGCCGTCTTCGTCTTCGTCTTCGCTCGCCGACCTTATTGGCTTGAAGGACGAGCCGGTTTCAACGAGTTTAGACGCCTATTCTGACGGACGGACGCGTTCCTTTCTCCTCTCGAAAGAGGCGCGCGCGCGTATTCGCGAGGTTGCCGGTCGCAAACTGATCGATTTGTGCGAAGACGCGTGGAACCTTGAGCGCGAGGGGTATTGGGAAGAAGCGGCGCGGGTCTATCGCGCGGCGGCGCTAGCCGGGGGCGCAGAAGCGAGCGTTTGTTATCGGCTTGGCAAAGTCTTATTCCTTTTAGGGGACTATTCCGCGGCGCGCGAGCGATTTTTTACGGCGCTCGAGCTGGACGAAGATTTCGTGGACGCGCGGATTGAACTTGGCAAGACGTTCGTTGCGCTTGGCGAATTGGAAGACGCGTACGCGTGTTTTCAAGGCGCGCTTGTCGATCGTCCAGCCGATTCCTCGCTCTGTTACGAATTCGGCAAGTTGTGCTTCCAATTGAATCGACGCGACGAAGCTCAGGACGCGCTCCAACGCGCGCTTGAAAACGCAAAGGATCCGAAACTTATAGAAGAGATCAAGAAAACGTCGCTTGAAATAACCATCGGCGTTATTTAACGCGCGATTTCTAAGGAGAAAAGAAATGTTTCGAGAGACGAGACGCGCGTCGCGCGCGACGACTCGGGACGAGGCGATAGCCATCATTCGCACGCAAAACTACGGAGTCCTTTCCGTCGTCGGCGAGGACGGTTACCCTTACGGCGTCCCGCTTAATTACGCGTGGCTCGACGGCAAAGTCTATTTTCACAGCGCGCCCGAGGGCGCGAAGCTCGACGCAATTCGTCGCGATCCGCGCGTCTGTTTTACCGTGACGTCGCGCGCCGAGCTTTTGCCAGGCGAACTGTCGACCGATTATGCGAGCGCGATTCTCTTCGGTCGCGCGCGGATCGTCGAAGACGCCGAGGAACGCAAATCGCTCGTTATTCGCATGACGCGCGCGCTTTCAGAAGAGGCGTACGCCGCGCTTATGAGAAGGAGCTGCGTCGACGCGGCGCGTTACGTCGTCGTTGAAATCACGCCGGAACATATAACGGGCAAAGCGCGCGCGAAACAGGAAAAGCTCCTCTAACGTTATTTAACGAATTTCTCGATCTTTGGCGGCGGCACGGTTTCAAGGAGTTTCGCAATGATTTTATCGGCGTTCATTCCTTCCGCCTGCGCTTGGAAATTAGCGCCGACGCGTTTGCGCAAGACGGGGATAGCCGCCGCTTTAACGTCGTCGATCGATACGGAGAATCTCCCGTCCATGGCCGCGAACGCCTTGCCTCCGTTAATGAGGTATTGTCCCGCGCGCGGTCCGGCGCCCCAGTCGACGAGCTCGCGCACAAAGTCGGGCGCGCTTGGGTCGGTCGGTCGAGTAGCGCGCGTTAATCTCGCGGCGTACTGGACGACGTACTGACTCACGGCGACGGCGGAGACGAGTTTTTGCATTCCTAGCAGAATCTTGGCGTTCAGCAGCTTCTGCGGCTCGGCGATTTCTCCGCGCGTCGTCGCGGTTAGAATGCGTTCTTCTTCTTCTAGCGTGGGGTAGTCGATCTTAATATTGAACATGAAGCGGTCGAGTTGCGCTTCCGGCAGCGGGTACGTTCCCTCCTGATCGATGGGATTCTGAGTTGCGACGACGAGGAACGGATCGGGCAATTTATAGGTAACGCCGCCGACGGTAACCTCTCGCTCCTGCATTGCTTGTAGCAGCGCCGACTGTGTTTTGGGAGGCGTGCGATTGATCTCGTCGGCGAGGAGAATATTAGTAAAGACGGGTCCTTCGACGAATCTGAAGGAGCGCCGCCCTTGCGCGTCCTCTTCGAGGACGGTCGTACCGGTAATATCCGAGGGGGTGAGATCTGGCGTGAACTGAATGCGTCGGAAATTAACGTCGAGAATCTTAGCGATCGTCTGGACGACGAGGGTTTTCGCCAGTCCGGGAACGCCTTCTAACAGACAATGCCCTTTGGTAAAGACGGCGGCGAAAATTTCGCGGATAGCGTCGCGTTGACCGACGACGACCTTGGCGAGCTCGCTTTCGAGCGCCGCGCGCGTCTGGCCGAACTCTTGGAGTAGCGCGCCTAGATTCTGACGTTGGCTTTGCGCGGTGATTTTGCGCGCCCCCTGTTGCGATTCGTTGTTTTCCATCTGATCTTCCATAGCAATCGATTCCCTGAACGCGCGTCGTTCGCGCCAATTAAGACCGGTTTAAGAATTTCCGCAACGCGTCGAAGGTTTCTTCTGGCGAATCTTCGAGCAAATAGTGCCCCGCGTCTTTTACGATGTGCACGAACGCGTTCGGATAGAACTTTAAAAAACCGTTTAGAAAGACTTCGGGTGGAAAACACCAGTCTTTTGCGCCCCAAATGAGCGCGATTTGCTCGTCCTTAAAGACGCGCAGTCGATCCTGCGTGTCCTTAAGCGCCTGCCACGATCGATGCTTCGGGGAAAGGGGAATGTCCTGAACGAATTCGCAAACGGCGATGCGATTGTCCCATGAATCGTAGGGCGCGAGAAGCCCGGCCTTTACGTCGGGACTGAGACCTTTTGCGGTCGCCATAGTCGTCGCGGCGCGCGGAAAGACGTTTAGACCTTGGAGCAAAATCCTCTTGAGCACGGGGATATGGCATAGTCGAATTCTCCTCGGCACGCGGTCGCTTAGGTAGGCGGCGGTGTTCATGAGCGCAATTCTGTGGAAACGCTCGGGTATTCTGGTCGCGGCGTTCATAGCGACGGCGCCGCCCCAGTCGTGTGCGACGAGGACGATCTTTTTCAGATCGAGCTTCTTAATGAATTCGATTAGATCGTCTCCGCGTCGTTCGAGCTTATACGGATAGTCGTAAATACTCGGTTTTTCGGAGAGTCCGCATCCAATGTGGTCGACGACGACGACGCGGTATTCGTCGCGGAACTCTTTGACGAGATTGCGAAACAGAAAGGACCAGGTTGGATTGCCGTGAGAACATAGTATCACGGGCTTGTCGTTCGCTTCGCCTTCGTCGAGGTAGTGGTACTGGAAGCCGCCAATCGTTTGATAATGGGACTCGAAGGGATATAGCGCTCGCCACGCTTCTTGCGCGACGTCTTGGGGGGACGATTCTTTCATGGCGTCAGTCGTTCTTTTATCGGCGTAAGGTTACGAAGTCTTAAGCGCGCGATATAATCTCAGCGCGTCGAGCGTCTCTTGAATATCGTTGGCGAGAGGCGCTTCTATTTCGAGAATCTTTCGCGTCGTAGGATGTTCAAAGGTTATCTTGCGCGCATGCAACGCTTGGCGCGCTAGTATTGGGGCAGGGGATTCTTCTTCTTCGCGTCCGTTTGGGGATCGGTCGTGTCGACCGGCGATTTCGTCAAGCGTTATCGTCGAGCGTCCCCCGTAGAGTTTGTCGCACAGAATGGGGCAGCCCAGGTGTGCGAGATGGAGACGAATCTGGTGCGTTCGTCCTGTTTTCGGCAGACAACGAACGGTTGAAAATCCTCGAAAGCGTTCGAGCGTTTCGAAGTACGTCTGCGCTGGTTTGGCTTCGGGATCGTCGGGCGCGATCGCCATTTTAACGCGATATTTCGGATGATGACCGATCGGTAAATCGACGATTTCGCGGTCGGCGTTGATCGCGCCCAAGACGACGGCGAAGTACTCCTTTTGAATCCGTTTCTCCTCGAAGAGCGAAGCGAGACCCGCGTGCGCTTGGTCGTTTTTAGCGACGATGATCGCGCCGCTTGTGTCGCGATCGAGACGGTGGACTATTCCTGGACGCGCGGGACCGCGATTGGAACTCAATTGACCCGCAAAGCGATGCGCAAGCGCGCCGACGAGCGTGCCGGACCAGTGTCCGCGCGCGGGATGAACCACCATGTTCGCCGGCTTGTTGATTACGGCGAGATCGTCGTCTTCGTAGAGGACGTCGAGCGGGAGGTCTTCGGGAATGGGGGACTCGCGGGGCGGCTCGACGAGCTTAAAGGAGACGACGGAGCCCGGCTTGAGTCTGAAGGACGGCTTGCCGTGCTTGCCGTCGACGTCGACTCCGTCCGGCGCTTGAATCACCTTCCGAATGAGGACGCGACTGTACTGGGGGAATTTCGCCGCGAGGAAAAGGTCGAGTCGCCAGCCCGCTTCCGCTTCCGTAACGACGCGCTTGGCGACCTCGCCCGGCTTTTCTTCCGGCGGCGTCCATGCGGCTTGCGATTCTAGCGATTCCAGTTCGTCGAGCGGCTCGAGTTCAATCTCCTCTCCCCAATCGTCGTCGAATTCTCGAGCGGACATATGGCGCTTCCTTTCGTTCGTCTACGTTTACCGTTCGTATTAGAGTCCGAGTTGTTTCTTCCACGC
>CADCOO010000285.1 GCA_902803085.1 uncultured Planctomycetota bacterium | reverse complement strand
CTTCAGTAAGAGCGCCTGCGGTCGATTATAACGATTATTCTGGTCAATTACAAGTAAGAGCCCCCACTTTTGGGGCCATATTCCAAGTTACGCCTCTAACTCGGAATATGGAATTCTGTATTCCGGGATAAGCCTCTAACTAGGAATAAGGACGCCGCGCTTATAAGAGACGTTAAAATCTAAAAGTCGGACGAATATCTCAGTCGTCTCGAAAACAATCGAGATATCGCGTCGTCAAAATGGCTACGCGCCGTCGTCTTTTCACGACAAACGCGAATCGATAAAAGCGCCGACTCTCGGTTATACTGAGAATCGAAGCTTCCTTCAATCGTCAACTTTGACGGCTATTGAATCTTTTCATCGAGCTCTTGGGAATAGCGAACGCAATCCTGGAGCGTTTTCTCGGAAATCGTGCGGGCGTCAAAGAAGGTTTGGTATGCTTTGTCGATAAACTCTTTGGCAAGTTTTGGATCGCGTTTCTCGAGCTCTTGGCCAAAGCCGACGACCTTCTTTGCAACGCCGTCGCTCTTAAGGGCGCGCGCGATGATTTTATCGCCAACCGCGCGTATTTGATCATCTCCCTGACCGAGCGTGGAATAAAACTCGCGCGCGAGCAACGCAAGACGCGCGACAAAAACGAACCTCTCGTCAATTTCGTCAAGAGGCTTTTTGATCTCTTCGTCAAGGCGTTTCTGAAGCGCCTCGCAATCTTCCGGGTCAAGGTCGAACGCGTCGACGGGCAATTGTTCAACTGCGTAATCGAAGACGCGAGAATTCTCCCGTGCCAACGCTTCGAAGAGAGCAATCTTATTGTTCGCATGTTGAACTCTGCGTTGAACCGTTTCAAATTCTTCGGGTGAACACGCGCTTCTTTCAGTAAATCTAAGTTCGTTAGCAATCTCGCGTTTCTTCCGCTCATAGAAATCGCGCGTTTCACCCATTGGGACGTCGAGAACGGCTTCGTTAAAGGGGCAGATCGACTCGAGGAGATAAAGTCGTCGCTCCATCTCGGGATGAGCGTAGACGCGATTGACGAAACTCGTCCCGCTCTTTTTATCGATAAGCGGCGTAATTCGCTCGCGAAAATCAAGCGCAAGTTGCCGATCGACGCGACGCGCTAAGAAGGAATAGAGGGAGTCGCATTCTAAAATGAGACGTTGGTTGTACGGCAACGCGCCAACTAGGAGTTCAGCAAACTTTTGAGCCTCTTCTTTTGTCCCTTCGTCGCATTTCTCTTCCTTGTTCAGTTCCAAAAACATATCGACGTCGTGGAAACGTGCGTAGAAGCTAAACGCGCACTGATCAACAAGCGTTAAGTTGCGCTCCGCCCTCGCGAAGCTATCCTCATCCCCTGATACGCGCGCTTCCGTGAGCCGCTCGACCTCGCGAATATGCAACGAGACGAGTTCGTCGTATCCCTTAAGAGCCGCCAAAGGACCAACGTATAGTTCCAAGGCGCGATCGGAGTCCTCGGACGAAACCGTTTCGTCGTAAACAAAGCGCTTGAAATGGGGCGCAAAAGTCCTGTTGTACTTTGCCCAGAAACTAGTGGTAAAAGCGTTCCATTCTTCGCGCGACATTTTGAAAACCGGCGATTCGCGCAACTCCTTGGAAAAGATTCCCGTTCCGGACATATCGCGCATCATAATCGGAGACGATAATCTGTTTAATAAAGCTTTCAGCGCCGCGGCGTTCTCGTCGTAATAGTTAAGATCTTTGTTCGGCTCGACGTCCCAGTGATAATCATGGAGCAGTTCGCAGGGATACTTGTAGCTATAATCCAACTTTTTCTCCGCTTCTCTGGAAACGCGCGCGTCGCGGGAAACCACGCTATGCGTATATCGCGAAGTATCGCGACCTGTAAACTGACTACGGGCGACTCCATTCGTCGCCAATAGGACTGCGACGCATGAAACGGCGAAATACAACTGTTTCTTCATTGTCATGTCTTTTCTCCTATTGTAGGATTGTGGACTTCCGTTTGGACGCGCGGTTTATCATCAATAATTATGAGCCGTTCGCTTTTAGCGACTTTCGACGCTCTCCCGTTTGGCGCAACAGGAGCGACAAACTCGCGAGTTCGATAGGAAACGATTCCCTAGCCTCCCAAATCTTACGCCCTTTTCAGCAAAGTTCAAGTACTCGACGTCAAAATGGGAATCTGTCCAAAAACGACGCGCGACTTCACGTCGTTTCTCCGCTCCGGCTAGACTCGTTCGCGAGCGTTTCAATTAGCGCCGACGCAGATTAGCGCCAGGAGTAACTACGAAATCGTCGCTATTCTGATCACCGCTAACAAAGCAAGGTTAGCAACATACGCGTTTTCACCCAAAGCGCCGTTAGCTACTGATCGGACGACTAATCAACTTCCGGATAGATATTAGCCAACTCCTTAACATAGTCGTTCGAGTACTGACTCGTCGAGACGATCTTACCTTCGGG
>CADCOO010000284.1 GCA_902803085.1 uncultured Planctomycetota bacterium | reverse complement strand
GCGGACAGCGTACGAAAACCAACGCGCGTACTCGCAAAGGTCCGAAAAAGACCGTTGCCGGTAAGAAAGGCGTTAAGGATCGATAATGTTGTGCGCGTCCGCGCGTCGCGCGTCTCGATTTGCGATTTCGAGAAGCGGCGCGTTGGATCGGCTCTATTGTCGAACTAGGTTGGAAAAAACAAAGATCACAGATCAGTTTCGCTTGACCGTTGGGTCGGGCGACGTTATGGGAGAATAAAAGTGGCAAAGGTTTCGAAGAAACGCAAGATCAAGAGAAACGTTGCGTCGGGCGTCGTCCACATTAAGACGTCCTTCAACAATACGAACGTAACCATTACCGACGTGAAAGGCGACACGCTCTGCTGGGCGACCGCCGGAACGAGCGGTTTCAAGGGAAGTCGTAAGAGCACTCCGTTCGCCGGACAGATGGCGGCGCAACAAGCGGTAGAAAAAGCGAAGAAGTTTGGTATGAAAGAAGTCGACGTTCGCGTCAAGGGTCCCGGTAGCGGACGCGATATGGCGATCACCGCCATTGCGCAGTCTGGTCTTACGGTCAAAACGATCGAAGACGTAACTCCGCTTCCGCACAACGGATGCCGTCCTCCGAAGCGTCGTCGCGTTTAAAACGCGGTTCTTCGCCGCGCGGGTCGGCGGGTCGCTTGTCCGGCATGCGCGGTTCGTCGCCGAGATTGCGTCGCATGGCGCGCATATCGGCGATCAGCACGTAAACAATCATACCAACAGAATTATATTGGAGCAAACATATGGCTCGAACACTAGGTCCGGTCTGCAAAAGATGCCGTCGCGAAGGCGTCAAGCTCTTTCTGAAGGGCTCGCGTTGCGAATCCGCGCAATGCCCCTTCGAAAAAACCAAAGACAAGAAACCGACGCCTCCTGGCATGCACGGTTTCAAACGCGGCAAGATGACCGAATACGGCGAACAATTGCGCGAAAAGCAAAAGGTTAAGACGTATTACGGCGTGCTTGAATCGCAATTCCGTAAGTACTATCAAGCGGCGGAACGCTCGAAGGGTAATACGGGACAAGTCCTCATGGCGTTCCTTGAACGTCGTCTCGACAACGTAGTCTATCGTCTCGGATTTGCGTCGTCGCGCGCTCAGGCGCGTCAGCTGATCGCTCACGGTCACATTTGCGTGAACGGTCGTCGTCTCGACATTCCGAGTTACCTCATCCGTCCGAACGACGTCATTTCGCTGAAGGCGCACAATTATCAAGGCGCGAAGGCGAGTCGTCAGGGCGCGAAGGGAATCGTTGAATTTGCGTTGGAGCAGTTCAAGGGTCGCGAACTTCCCGAATTTCTCGCTCGCAAAGAAGGCGAAGGGACTCCGACGGGCGTCGTCGTTCGTTATCCCAGTTTTGAAGACGTCTCTCTGCAAGTTCAGCCGCAGCTCATCGTCGAGCTCTGCTCGAAGTAAGCGACGCCGTCGCGCGCGTTATTCGCGCCAAGTACGCGCGCTTGCGCGCTCGTGGTCCTTACTTACGTAGCGAACGTCGTTTGCGCGACGCGTCGCGCCGGTTGGCGGCGATCGCTATTACCTGTTAAAGAACGCTATTTTGTATGGAGCGAACTATAACATGAGAATTAGATGGAGAGGATTGGAACTTCCCAACAAGGTAGAATGCACCAAGTTGGAGAGCGCGCGCGAAGGCGGACTTCCCACTTTTGGAAGATTTTCCGTCGAGTCCTTTGAGCGCGGCTTTGGTACGACGATCGGCGTGAGTCTACGTCGCGTTCTGCTTTCGAGCCTCGAAGGCAGCGCCGTTACCAAAATGAAGCTTCGCGGCGCAGGGCACGAATGCGCGTCCCTCGAGGGCATGGTCGAAGACGTAACGGAAGTCGTCCTTAACGTCAAGTCCCTTATCGTTCGTTCTTTGGACGATAAGCCGCGCGTTATCCGGATCGAAAAGAACGGTCCCGGTCTCGTTACCGCGGCTGATATTATCCCGGACTCTCAAATTGAGATCATCAATAAGGATCTGGTTATCGCGACCCTGACGACCGATCGTCCGTTCGACCTCGAAATGGTCGTCGAAAATGGTCGAGGATACGTGCCCGCGTCCGAGCAGGCCGCTAATCAGCAGGGCAATAGCGACGTCGAGTACATTCCGCTCGACGCGTCCTTCAGCCCCGTCGTTAAGGTAAAGTATGAAGTCGAGGAGACCCGCGTCGGTCAGAAGACCAACTACGAACGTCTCATTCTCGAGATTACGACCGACGGCACGATCACGCCCGAAATGGCGCTGACCGAAGCCTCCAAGATCCTAAGAAAGTTCTTGAACCCTTTTGTTCAATATGATCGTCTCGACGGCGCCGTCTTCAGCCGATCAAAGTCGACAGGCGGCGACGGCGTCGATCCCGCGCTCGAAGCGAAGCTCTCTATGACGCTCTCCGACCTCAAGCTGTCGGTTCGCGCTATGAACTGCCTCGCCAACGGCAAGATCTCGACGGTTCGCGAACTCGTCGCATGCACGGAAGACGATTTGCTCGAACTCAAGAATTTGGGCAAAACGACGAGCGACGAAGTCAAAGAGAAGCTCGCGGAAATTGGGCTCCATCTCGGTATGCGATTGCCAACCCCGCCGGCTCAGGGTCCGAAATTCAACTAAGACAACTTAGACAGAAATAAAGATAGTACAATGCGACATAGAAGAATTGGAAAGAAGTTTGGGCGCAATCCTAGTCATCAGCGCGCGCTCATTAGAAACCTCGCGATCGCCTTGATTCTCACCGAGCGCGACGTCGAAGATTTCGATACGAAAGAACAAGCGCCGAAGACGCCGGGACGCATTACCACCACGCTCCCGAAGGCGAAGGAACTCCGTCCTTTCATTGAAAAGCTCATTACGAAGGCGGTTCACGCGCAAGAGTCGATTAAAGCGGCGGCTGAGCTTGAATTCAAGGGCGAAAAGCGCTCGGAAGAGTGGAAAGCCTGGCGCGAAAGCGACGCATGGCGCGATTGGGTTAAAGCGAGCGCTCCGGCGGTCGCCGCGCGCCGCGCCGTTTACCAGAAGCTCAATAATCGCGAAGCGGTTCGCATTCTGTTCGACCGCATCGCGCCGCGCTACGTCGACCGTCCGGGCGGCTACACGCGCATTCTCAAGCTCGCGAAGCCGCGTCTTGGCGACGCCGGTAAGCGCGCTTTCATCGAATTCGTCGGCGAATCGGAATATCGCAATAGCAAGGCGACGTCCGCTATCCCGACGGTCGAAGAGTAATATTTAGACGTTCGCGCGCCTCAGGACGCGCAACGCGGAAAACTCGGGCAAACGACGTCGCGTTTATGGGCGCGGCGTCGTTTTTGTATTTTGAACGACCGAACGATTCTGGTTCGGTTTTTTTGACGTTCCGTTACGAAAGAAGCGCTTAACGATGGCAAAGGCATTTAATTATACGTCCGCCATACGCGACCTATGCGTTAATATCTGTCGCACGACGCCCGAATTCTCGAACTTCGATTTGTCGCGAGTTGGGTTTTCTATCAATAAGGCGCGCAACACCGGCACGAGAATTGGCAATTGGGCGTCGGTTACCCCGTTGAGATTCGAATACGGGTTGCGCATACGCATTCCGGAAGCGTTCATGAGGACGCTCGACGTCAATCCCCGGACCGTCGCGCGCGCGACCGACGTCGCAAGTAATGTTTTCGCGCTAGAAGCGGAGAGTTTCCTTGAGAAAGAGGACGCCAAACTAACCGTTCGTTACGGCTCCGAGCGGATGAAAAAGACGCTGGTTTTGTCGTGCGAGGAGCGTCTGCGCTTCAATCAAACGATCTTTTATCGATCTCCTCAAGTCGTCGGTCTCGATGGAAAAACGGAGTTGTTATATCTCTTTAGCGTTATGATTCCTCGATTTTATGATCTTTCCTGTGTGGAAAAGCTTGAAACGATCATGCACGAGCTGTATCATATTTCTGAAGCGTTCGACGGCGACGTTCGGCGTTTTCCTGGACGAAATTGGCAGCATGGATCAAAGAAAGCCTATCAAGCGCGAGCGGCGAAGTTTGCGCGCGATTGGCTCGCCAAAGAACCGGATCCCGCGCTATTTAACTTCCTCCAGTATGATTCTCGCCAGCTCGCCGAACGTTTTGGAAGGCTTGTAGGCGCTAAATTTCCCCGTATTCCCGTGGTCCCGATTACTTTTGAAGCGGCGCTCAAGCATGAGCCGCGCCTTGCGGAACTCATTGCGATCGCGCAAGCGAAAGGAAGACTAAAATGAGAACAGAATATCGACTAGCTCGACGTGATTTTTTACGCATAGCGGCGGTGGCGCCGTGCGCGTTTGGACTTTGGGAAAGCGCGGCGCTTGCCGAGGACGTCAAGCCGGGCGTTACGGAGCCGACGGCGGACGAAGTTGCGCGCGCGATCGAGGCGATGAACTCGACGGTCGCCACGAACGTAACGCCCGATCGACTGGCGGCGGCTGAGACGCTGCAGCGTTCCGTCGATCGCCTTCGCGCGGCGGAGTTCGACGAGTATTTCAGTTCGGACGCCGAGACCGCCAAGCGCTGGGAGAACGAGCGCGGCATATTGAAATTCCTCGATCTCTCATTCGATAAGATTCTCGAAGAGTTGCGCGCGACGAAAGTTGAGGACGGAACCGTCGTCTTCTGGCACGTCTACAATATGGGCTATCTCGTTAAGACTCCGACGCAGACCTTTGCGATCGACGTTAAACATCGTCGCGCGAAAGAACTCGTGCCGGACGTCGAGTTCTTACTGATAACGCACAATCACGGCGATCACTTCGTTAAGAACTTCTGCGACGCTTTAACCGAGGCGGGCAAGCCGGTCGTTTCGAACTTTATCGAGAACGATTGGCATACGCCGGAAGACGAAGCGGAGCGAACCTTCGGCGACTGCAGCGTCAAGATGCGTCGCGTCGATCACAATAGTAGACTGATAAAATTCGTAACGACCTTTGAAATCAATTGCGGTCCGCGAAGCGGCGACTGCGTCGTCTATCACGTCGGCGACTCGTGCAACGTCAATCAGTTGAATCCGACGGCGCCAGTCGACGTCTTTATTCCGCACCTCGCAGTCGGTCTCGACGTGCCGAAAGCGGTAAACGAAACGATTAAGCCGAAGGTTACGCTTCTCTCTCATATTCTCGAACTAGGGCATTTAATCGACAAGTGGCGCTGGTCCTATCAGTACGGGTACGACGCCGTCGAGAAGTGCCATAACGACTCCGTTATTCTGCCGGTCTGGGGCGAGAAGTATCTGTATCGACGCGGCTGACTGAGACGCGACTGCCGTAGGGAGCGAGGAGTATGAAGGTTTGTTTGTGCGGTCGGACGGAGCGACTCGAATTTGCGGCGGTCGTTCGCGACGCTGAGTCGATCGTCGCTCGAGCTGGCGGCGAGCTTCTGCGCGCGCGCAGCGTCGCCGAACTAACGCGCGACGTTGCGGCGTTGCGCGGCGTTGATTTCTTCCTCATACTGCGTTCATACCCCTCGGAATTTACCGCGCGCGAACTCGAACCGTTGCGTAACGCGGCGCCCCTCGCGCCCTTTGCGATCGTCGCGGGCGAGCTCTGCGAGGGCGAGGATCGAATTGGCGAGCGCTTTCCCGGCGCGCGGCGCCGTTACGTGCGCGAATGGCGCGATTCCTGGCGCGCGGAATTCGAACGATTCTGCGATCCGCGCGGCGCGCAAGGGCTCTTTACCTTGCCCGCGACGGCGTCAACCGCCGACATATTGCTTGCTCGCGAAGTTTATAACGCGCCGACGTCCGAACCTGTCGACCGCTTTGCGCTCGTCGTCGCGGACGACGCAGGCTCGTTGACGTCGCTTAGTCGGACGTTGACGAGCGCCGGTTATCAAACGAGAACCTGGCGGACGTCGCCGACGCTCGGGGGCTCGACGCCGACCTTTGAAGAGGGTTTTAATCCCTCGGTCGTCGTCGTTGATCTTTGCGTCGATCTTACGGCGCCGGAAACGGTCGCGGCGCTCGCGCGCGTTCGCACGCGATTCCGCAGCGCCTTGCTAGCTCTTTTGACCTTTGCGCCGCGCCGTGAGGAATTCGAGTTTTTTACCGACGTAGCGCGTTGGGGTCGCGCGCGCGTCTTTGGCAAGCCGTTCGACGTCGAATCGTTTCTCGCGGCGCTCGAGTCTAACGAAGAGAATCTCTTAACTTCATGAATTAATACAAGTTAGGGCTATTGATAATGAATCGAAAACGCAGCCTTCGTTTTTTAATTCTGTTCGCGTGCGCGGCGTTGTTCCTTTGCAGGTCGCAACTCGCCGCGAATCGGGTTCTGGGTCAAGAGTCTTTGGACGCGACGAGTTTTCGCGCGTCGTTCGAGACGCCGCCGCCGGGCTATGGCGAAGTTCCTTTCTGGTGGTGGACGGGCGAGAAGCTCGACGCCGAACGTCTGAAGGCGCAGGCGGCGGAGCTGTCGCGCAAGGGAATTTCGGGCGTGCAGGTGAACTACGCGCACCAGGACGTTCGGAACGAGCGCCAACCGAACTGGCTGACGTATCCGAACGAGCCGGAAGTCTTTACGGACGAATGGTTCGACGTCTTTGAAGACGTCGCCGCATATTGCCGCGAGCTGAAGATGGGAATCGGGCTTAGCGGGTACACCCTTGACTGGCAGAATTCTCCGGGCAATCTCTTCGACCGTCTTCTTTATTCGGACCCGGAATTACAGAGTCGCGATCTTTACGTCGGCCGTCGGGTTGAACTAACGGCAGGGGACGCGTATTCCGACGTTTTGAAGAAAGCGCCCGAGCTTGCGGAGGTTGCGAACGATTTAAACGACGAACTCGTTCAGGTCGTCGCGTATCCGCTCGACGCGAACGGTCGACTCGTCGCGGAGCGTAGCAAGGCTTTGGGAACCGATCTTACGGCGCTCGCCGCGAACGACGCCAAAGTCGACGCGAAAACGGAGGTCTGGTTCTATCGCGCGAAGCGCGCGCCGCACACGCTCAACCCGTTGCATAAGGACTGCGGCGCGCAGGTCGTCGCGCGTTTCTTCCAGCCTTTTGAAGATCGCGCCAAGGAGCGGCTTGGCGGGGACGACGGCGGCGATCTTGGGCTGAATTACTTCTTCCAAGACGAGTTGCAACTTGGCACGGGGGAACGAATCTGGTCGGACGACGTCGCGAACGAGTTCGAGCGCCGCAAGGGCTATTCCTACTGGACGGCGGCGCCGGCGCTCTTCGACGCTACGGTCGGCGATCTCGCGGAGAAATATCGACTCGATTTCCTCGACGTGCGCGTGCGACTTGCCGAAGAGCGGTATTTCCAGCCGATTTACAACTGGCATGCGGCGCGCGGTCGGATTTACGCGTGCGATCCCGGGAGTCGCGGCACGAACCCGAGCGAATTCTGCGACTACTTTAGCGCAATTCGCTGGTACACGGCGCCGGGGCACGACACGCCGGGCGGTCGCGCGGACTTCATTAAGAATAAAGTTTCCTCGTCGATCGCGCACTTCTACCATCGTCCGCGCGTGTGGCTCGAAGGGTATCACAGCTTCGGCTGGAACGCGAACCCGGAACGACTCCTCTTTGCGACGAACGAGAATTTCCTCTTCGGCGCGAACCTGTTAAATCTGCATGGGTTATACTACACGACCTACGGCGGATATTGGGAATGGGCGCCGCCGTGCTATCACTTCCGACAGCCGTACTGGGAGACGTTCGGTTCTTTTCTAAAGTATTTTGAACGCCTATCGTACGCGCTTACGCGCGGGGTTGAGCAGAGCGACGTCGTTATTCTCTATCCAGTTTCGCCGTACCAGGCGCATATGAACGGCAATCGCGCGCGAGACGTCGCGTTTGAAGCGGCGCGCCGCGTTTACAATTCGGGACGCGAGGTTCTGTTTATCGACGACGATTCGATCGCGCGCGCGGAGGTTAAGAACGGTCGACTTAGCGTCGCCGGGGGCGAGCACAAGGTTCTCGTTCTGCCGTCGATTCAGGGAATCCGCTGGACGACGCTCGTTAAGGCGGCGGAACTGCGCCGTTCGGGTGGCGTCGTCATTGCGCTCGACGTGCCTCCGATCGCTTCGGATCGCGCCGGCCGCAACGACTCGGAACTTAACGCTATAGTTAAAGAGCTTTTCGGCGCGACGCCGGATGAACTGACGAAAGTCGGCGAGTCGAGCGCGCGGTTGGCGACCGGCGGTTGCGGTTACTTTCTTTCCGGTCGTTCGGAGGAGCGGGAGATCTCGCCCGCGATTAAGCTCGGCTCTCAGAAGACTCCGTCGAAGATACGCGAGTATCCCGGCGGGTTCGCCGGACGCTGGGTCTGGTCGGAAGAGCTTGCGAAGACCGTCTATTTCAAATGGATTGCGACGGGTCTAACGAACGAAGTCGCGGAGTACGACGCGCGTTTCTTCTGCGACAACGCGGGCGCGCTCTACGTGAACGGGAAAGAAATCTGCCGTAAGGTCGATTATAGCGCCGGCTGGACGGGCAAATTATCGTTGAAGAACGGGGACGTCGTAACGATCGACGGGTTCGACGAGGATACGCCGCGTCGGGGCTCGGCGGGCATGTTCTTTGCGCTTGCGTCGGCTGGGAAGACGCTGGCGACGAGCGAGGATTTCCGGTATTCGCTGAAAGCGCCGACGGACGCGCGCGCGTGGCGTAGCGAGTTGGGCGACTTTGACGCGCTTGCGACGCCGGACGTCGGCAACGTGCACGTTCTGCATCGTACGGGCGTGAATTCGGAAGCGGGGGGCGCGGTTGCGAACGTCGAGACAAACGACGCGCGTCTCTGGTCGCGTTTTGAAGACGCGTTAAAACCGCTTAAACGTGAGGTTTACGACGTTGATTCGGACGCGCCGTGCGTCGCTATGAAGCGCGAGACTCCGGACGCGACGATTTTCTTTGTTATGCGCGGCGCGAAGGGCGCGCGGTTGTCCTTTAACGCGACGGGCCGCGCGGAGCTTTTCGACGCGTGGACGGGGCGCGGTCGCGAGCTGGCGTCGACGCAGGACGCGTCCGGACGCTCGACGGTCGTCTGGCAGAATGAGAAGGACGAGGCGGGACTGGTCGTCTTCTGGAAGGGGCTTGAGCCCGTCGCGCCGAAAGCGGAAGAGTCGCGCGCCGTTGAGCCGCGTCGCATAGCGCTTGACGGCGACTGGGGCTTTGAACTCATTCCAACGCTCGACAATCGCTGGGGCGATTTCCGCCTGCCGATTTCGGAGCCAAAGATTGGCGCGGAGGCGCAGCGGTTCGACGTTGTCAGCGACCTCGATATAGACGAGCGTTCGCAACTCAACGACTTCGGCGTTAAGTTCATGCTTCTCGGGCCGTTGCCCGCGGACGCGCCGCTTGACGAGCTGGAGGCGCGCTTGGCGAAACTCGGGTACGCCGATCCTAAGGAGCCGGTTCTTGTCGGCGATAAGGAGTATTCATGGCGTCCCTACGCGTTCTCCTGGCGTTGGGGAATCGAAGGGAACCCAGGTCGGCAAGGGTATCACGGTCTGAAAGAGAGGATCGACTCGCGATTTATTGGGCTCGGCAAAGAGACGAACGGGTTTAACGAGACGGTCTTCAGCGAGGAAGAAGGGGGTAGCGTCTATTATCTCTGGTCGACGGTTCGCGTCTCGCTCGACGCGTCGTCGGATGGGGAACGAGTCGACTGCTACGCGGGCGGCGGTTTGCCGACGGCGATTTACCTTGGCGGCGAGCGTCTCGACTTTAACGCTTCTCCGAGCCTAACTTGCGGCGCTCCGACCCCGATTCTTTTGCGCTACGACGGGGCTGGTCGTCGCTCGTTTGTTTGCGTTAGACGCGGCGACGATTCGAGAGACGCGTCGCGACTTATTGAAGCGAACGGCCAAGATTCCGGCGCGTACAACGGTCTATCGTCGGGATTACGCAACGAGAAACTAGAGTGTTTCGACTACGAGCCGACGCCCCTCTCGACGGTTTGGTTCGACGTTCCCGGCGTTGTTGATTACAACGTCTTCGGACTCCTTTTGCTTCTTCCTACGGCTCGCCTGCATTTTACGGCGCCTCCCGGTCTAACCGGCATGACGATTCCAACGTACGGCGTGTTAGAGTCGATGAAAGTCGACGGTCGCGAGGTCTCTTTTAAGCGAGATTCGAAGGAGATCGCGGGTAAAGATTTCTGGCGCGGGCGTCGCGACGTCGTTACAGACGCCGTCTCAGACGGCGGCGCGATTTCCGATCGTTCCGTGTGCATGGTAACGATTCATTTTGACGAGCCGATTGAACGCGCTTGCGAGATCGAACTGAGTTTGCATACTAATTTTCGCGGTCACGGCGCGGGCGCGTGTCCGGAACCGATTCGACTTTTGACGACGCGCGGTCTGACAACGCTCGGCGACTGGAGTCAAGTTGGGGTTCTCGCGAACTACTCGGGGGGCGCGCGTTACGAGAAATCGTTTGAGCTTTCGGAGGACGAGTTGAAGAACGCGCGCGTTTACTTGTCGCTCGGCAAGGTTGGGGCGAGCTGCCGCGTTCATGTGAACGATCAGGTAGTCGGCGAGCTTCACGCGTCGCCCTGGCGGATTGAGATTACGGATTTCGTTCGTTCGGGCGCGAACGCTCTTTCGATCGAAGTCTACAATACGCTCGGGAATTTCTAT
>CADCOO010000283.1 GCA_902803085.1 uncultured Planctomycetota bacterium | reverse complement strand
TTCTACGTCGTCGACGCCGTCGCCGTCGCTAAG
Organism: uncultured Planctomycetota bacterium; assembly: GCA_902803085.1. Lineage (GTDB taxonomy): Bacteria > Planctomycetota > Planctomycetia > Pirellulales > Thermoguttaceae > RUG369. The sequence continues at coordinate 5,641 of CADCOO010000283.1, read as the reverse complement.
GCCGCTGGAATGGGCGGACGCATTAACACCGTCATGGAAACCTGCTTCTTCAAGCTCGGCGAATTCATGCCCGTCGACGAAGGCATTGAGCGCATTAAGGCCGGTATCCAGAAGGTATACGGCAAGAAGGGTCCGGAGATCGTCGAGAAGAACTTCAAGGCGGTGGATTCCTCGCTCGCCGCGCTCCAAGAAGTCACGGTTCCCGAGAAGGTTACCTCCACTTTCCATCGTCATTCCGGAATGTACGGCGAAGCTCCGGAATTCGTCCAAAATATTCTCGGCGAAATCCTCGCTTCCCGCGGCGAAAACCTCTCCGTTAAGGATATGTTGCCCACCGCCGACGGAACCTTCCCGACCGGAACCACCAAGTACGAAAAGCGATCCATCGCAATCGACATTCCGATCTGGGATCCCAATACCTGTATCCAGTGCGGCAACTGCTCGCTCGTATGCCCGCACGCCGCTATTCGCCTCAAGATCTACGATTCCGCCGAAGGCGCCCCCGAAGGTTTCAAGGCCGTTCCCGCCAAGACCAAGGAATTCGAAGGCAAGACCTTCACGCTCCAAGTCGCTCCGGACGACTGCACCGGTTGCGGCATGTGCGTCTACGTATGCCCCGCTAAGAATAAGGAAGTCGAGGGCAAGAAGGGTATTAATCTTGAGAACCAACTCGAACATCTCGAAGTTGAGCGCAAGAGTTGGGACTACTTCCTCACCCGACCCGACTACGATCGCTCCAAGGTCAAGGTCGACACGGTCAAGGGCTCGCAGTTGCTCCTGCCGCTCTTTGAATTCTCCGGCTCCTGCGCGGGCTGCGGCGAGACGCCGTACGTCAAGCTTGTAACGCAACTCTTCGGCGATCGCATGATGATCGCGAACGCGACCGGTTGCTCCTCGATCTACGGCGGTAATCTTCCGACGACGCCGTACACGACGAACGCAGAAGGCTGCGGTCCGGCGTGGTGCAACAGCTTGTTTGAAGACAACGCGGAATTCGGGCTCGGCATGCGCGCGGGCGTCGATCAGCAGCTCGGGTTTATGCGCGAGATTTTGGCGGCGAAGCGCGACAAGCTCGGCGAAGAGCTCGTCGATAATCTTCTCAATAACAAGCAGGAAACGGAACTCGAAATCGCGCAGCAGCGCGCGTGGGTCAAAGAGCTCAAGGCGAAGCTCGCCTCCTGCAATTGCGACTGCGAAGAAGGCAAGCTCCTGCAAATGTCCGCCGATTACCTCGTGCGTCGTAGCGCGTGGATCATCGGCGGCGACGGCTGGGCGTACGACATCGGCTACGGCGGGCTCGATCACGTCGTCGCCTCGCAACGCGACGTCAATATCCTCGTTCTCGACACCGAAGTCTACTCCAATACGGGCGGTCAAGCGTCGAAGTCGACCCCGAAGGGCGCGGTCGCGAAATTCGCCGCCGGCGGTAAAGCGACTGGCAAAAAGGATCTCGGCATGATGGCGGTTTCGTATGGCACGTGCTTCGTCGGTCAGATTTCGCTCGGCGCGAATCCGGCGCACGCGATTAAGACGCTCGTCGCCGCGGAATCCTACAAGGGTCCCTCGCTCGTTATCGCGTACAGCCACTGCATCGGCCAGGGCATCGATATGAAGACCGGTATGGAGCTCCAGAAAGAAGCCGTTAAGTGCGGTTACTGGCCGCTCTGGTCCTACGACCCGCGCGAAGAGAAGCCCTTCAAGCTCGCCAGCAAGGCGCCCGAAGGCTTCCTCAAGGATTTCGAAGCCAAGCAAAACCGCTTCAAGTCCCTCAAGCGCATCAATCCCGACGCCGCCGCCAAGTACGAAGAAGAAGCGCAAGCGGATATCTACAAGCGCTTCGAATACTACACTGCGCTGCAGGAAGTTAAGAAGAACTAAGCTCGACTCAACGGTCGCTAGCTTCTAAATAGACGCGCGCCCCTCGATCGTAATGATTGGGGGGCGCGTTTTTTGTATCGCGGCGTCTTTCCGCAGGACAGGGAACTTAACTTCGTCTCATGAGTTATCTTCCCGCCCTCGCGTGAATTGTGCGACTCAATCGTTTCCTCCTTACAGTGGAATCTGCGATCGTCGAAGAACGATTCCCGTCTGTTTTCTCGCGCGTCAAAACAATATGCGGATATTGCGTCGGTTGCAAGAAGAACGTCGAGAGATTGCCAACGCGACGGCGCGGCATTTCGTTTGAAATGGATTCCGTTAGGCAGAGAGCAAGAAAGAACTCTGCGCTTCCAGGGTTAGCCCAGAAGCGCGGATCGCTTGCGCATTCGCTCGCGCCTCGCGCTCGTTTCTTGGATCGATACGGTTCGCGATTCAAAGGTCGCGACCGGAGAGGAAGCGGCTTCAGATCCCACCGTCGCGTCTTCGTCGACGCTTAATTCTTTTTCCTGCTCGTGGGTAACCGGCTCCAACTCGGCGTCCGAAATTACCTCCTTATTCTCAGCAACCTCGACGGTCCCCGGAATCGCGTCTGCAATTGGAAGCGCGTTTTCAATATCTACGACTTGTTCGTGAACGTCTTCGACGACGTTCGTTGCCGTTGATTGATCGATGACGGCGATATTCCTCGGCGAATACTGCCTCGGGATAATCTTACCGACAGGCGTCCAAGCGATCGCCGCCGCGAGCAGTATGAGGAACGCGCCTGTTATCGTTAACCAATTGAAGCGCCGCATTCGTTTCTTAGCTCCGTTGGTTTCTTTTGCATAATCTGTTTTCTTCGACTGAACGGGCGTTTTAACGTCGTTCGCTTCCGTCGTTACGTCTGTCGGCGATTCGTGCGGGGCGTCGTCCGTTTCCAATGCGTTTACTTTTTCGTCGCGTTTAAGTCCTCTTTTCGTTCGAGCAAGCAGAAACGCGTCTGATAAGTCGACGTTCTCACTGTCTCCGTCGTTATATTCCAAGAAGACTTGTTCGCGCAAGTTTCTCTTTCGTCTAGCGCGCGCGGCGTCAACGATAAACGCTACGCCGCCTATTCCTGCAAGAGCGACTGCGACCGCTTGGACGTCGTCCAAGTTCTGTTTTAACTGATCGCTCACGGTTACATTTTAGTTTTGTTCATTGTTCTCTTCCTGATTGATTATCCTTCATCTTAAATTCCTCTCTTGCGGCTTCTAAGCTTGAAGGTCTATATCCTTTCATTACGCAATCGGCAAGGAATTTCGCGAATCGTCCTTCTTCGCTTTGCTCCATTTCTTTTTCCCACTCGTCGTGCGTATAACTCTGAACATGAACGGGCGCATGGGGGGTTGTACGTCCTGGCAACAGATCAAGGATTGCAATGAGGACGTCGCGTTCATTTTCATATGTTTTTTTGACGCTACTATCCTTTTCATTCAAGTAGCATGTTCGAATATAATCTTTATCATGCGACGAATTGTATATTTCATATCTTTCGAGATTCGCGAGAATTCCTACTGCATACTCTCTTGTCTCAGGATTAGGATCTTCAAGTCTCGCTAGAATTGCTTTTATGAACTTTTTGTTTTTAAATATTGCATTATCCTCGTCTATTCCATCGATATTGAATAGAGCAAACTCTCTTACGGGCGAGCTTGAGGAATTCAAAGCTTCTGTAAAGTATCTTATAAGTAATTTTGGATTGTATTGTTCCCAGTCATAATTATCTAGTCCATCCGGAATAAAACCGCCGCCATATGAATTGAGAATTAACGGAATTGCTTCTTTACAAGGGGCTTCTGATAAAACGTCAATTGCTTCTATCCATTGTTCTACAAGAATATCATCGTATGAATCGTCTAGCAGATTTGGCATCGGTTGATGTTTTCTGAGGAAATCTAACGCATCCTTTTGGGTTATAATTGACGACATTTTTAAAGCCCTCCTATTAAATGATTCTGTCTGAATATTTCGCTTAATATTTTATTGATATTTGGGTTTCTAAATCCTGATGACTCTAGTATTTCACGTAAAATCATTACTTCATCGAATAGATAATTGAATGCTGGGCGATTTGGATCAAAATTGTGCTTCCCAAATGAAAGAGTCTTCTTATGTAATTCTTTTGGAAGTGAAATGGTTATTCCATTCCTTCTTGACACTCTTCCAAGATTCTTGTTTACAAAATCGCTCAATATGTGATGTGCTTCAAACATATACTCGTGTCCGAACTTCTGTGTTAATTTATTTGCTTTAAGTATTTGTTTTACTTATTTGTACGGACCTATGATGATAGGAATATCTAGCCTTTCTTCAAATACTAAGATCAGACTATTGCCAATCTTTGTAATCCCTGGTTTACTTAGATCAATAGCTGCTAGCTCACAAGCTCGCAAATTATGAACTAAGATCCCGTCTTCAGAAACCTGATAGACGTGCTCTCCGAAGATCTCAAGGTTATAAACCTTCTCCGGTCCAGGTCGCGGCAGTTTCTGAACGACGCGTTTCGTCTCGCCATTGAGAACAAGCAGGCGCTCGCCTTCGCGGAGTTCGCTCACGGGCACGAAATCCTGCCGATCGACGGACCAGAACGGGTGCGTTTCCGTAACGCCAATCGGTTCGTCCTGACCTTCGACATAGAGATTAACGGCTTCGCTTACTACATGCTGGAAGATTCCCGTAACGAGATTTCCCTCGCCGGGTCGATATTCAAAGTCGTCGCTAACCTCGGTTAACTGCGCCCATCCAACACACCCCATTTCTGGCAAATCGAGCCACGCTTCGGCAACGGCGTCTATGTGGCACGAAATGGGATTCATTTCCGCCAGAATATAGTCAAGGTTAGTCAGAGGTTCTCGCGTTTTTGCATTGCACAGTCTGATCGGAGTCGAGTCGAGCCAATTCGCCGGTCTCAGAATCTGAATATCGCAGAATGAACCGTCTTCTTTTGGTAATTTGAGCGAATAGACCAAGAGAGGTTCTTCAGCCAAACGATTCTCGTCGCACGGTTCAGCGCCTTGCGGATTCACGCCCACCGTTCGATCGCCTATTTTTATCTTCTCAATGGCGACGGGACGTTCCACGTAGGTCTTCTGATACGACGTCTCCTTAATTTCAACAGCCTTGGAATTGAGTTCTTTGCGTATCTTTTCGGCAATTGTTGGTTCGTTTGTCGCCAACTCGTCGTTGTCGTCAAACAGAATGGTCTCGTCGATATCTTCCGACGATGCTTCGAGAGCTCGATCAGCGACGGTATTAGGCAAGTCAAATTCACGTTCGATAATTGGCGCAATATCTTCGTTAGGTTTAGCCGCGGCGGTAACGTTGTTGCTAACGAAGTAATTCGGTCTCGCCGTCGGTCGGCTATCGGCGCAGATTTGGAGCGTTGCGAAGACGACGCACAGTAGCCCCAAAATCAACGAGCATCGTCGTAGCCAGCTATCGTCGCTACGAGCTCGACGATTGCGCGCGCCGCCGTTATTGGATGAATTGCCTCTAACGCGCGGAGCTTGTTTCGGCGCCTCGATTTCTGGGCGCTCGTCTTCAGCTTTATCGGAGCGTTCTGTCAAGACGAACGGGACAGAGCTTTGATTCTTGTTCAACGCAATAAGGGTAACGGCTGAACAAGAATCGTCTTCCAATTCCGATTCATCCATACAGCGCGCAAGTTGCGCGTCGATCTCCTGCTTACTGTCATTGGCGAGGAGGTCGTCGTCTTCCATCTGCGTCGTTATGGAAACGGCGC
>CADCOO010000282.1 GCA_902803085.1 uncultured Planctomycetota bacterium | reverse complement strand
TTCTCATAGACGAGGGCAAGATTATAGAACGCTCGCGCCTTGACGTCGACGTCTTTAGATTTCGTAGCTTCATTATACGCGGTAATCGCTTCTAGGAAGCTCGAGGTTGGGTCGCCCGGCTTCTCTTTTATACTACCCGCGCTATAAAGCCGACGTTGGGCGACCGTGTTCAGGGCGTCGCGAACGAACGCGTCGCCGGTTTCCGCGCAGAGAACGGAGCCGTAGCCAAGATTACTATTATAAGCGTCCGCAGCCTGCTTGAGATTCTGCGCGACGCCTACGCCGTCAGAGTCAAGCGCGCTGTAGTACGCGTTGTCGGCGATAGTCTCCTTGCTAGTACCGCCAAATTGAACCGTTCGAACCAACCAAATCGCGATAATAACGAGCGCTATGAGGACGAGAACGAGCGACACGCGCGATTTATTCTCATTATAGGAATCGCGCCAGCGTAGCAAGAGTTGTTCAAGACTGTTTCTTTCGTCTGTTTTCTTATTTTTTTTCATTGGTTAAATCCTTTGTTAGAAGCCGGCGCGAGCAAACGCGCCAAGACCTCGTCGACTGAAAAGTTTTCGTCCTACATATAATATAAGGGAAAAAACGGTTTTTCGTCAAGCGGAGTGAGCGTGAAACGAACCAATTTTGCCAAAAAAAGCAAAAGAAGTCGTTGAAAAACGCTAGCGTCCCAAAACGACGATAACTACGTCCGCGTTTTCATTATCGTCGCAATCGATCTGCTCGCCGGTCGTCGAATTAATCGACGCCTTCTTATAGATGCGATACCCCTTGCGCTCGCAGAATTCCTCAAAATCAAGGATCGTAAGAAACCGCACGTCGTTCGTGTTGTACCATTCGCGACCGGGACGCGGATCCGTCAGAGGCGCGCGACCGCCGTTGAGACGTTCGCGATGACGGCGAAAACCAAGGTTTGGAAAACTCACGATCGCTCGCGTGCCCACGCGAAGCATCTCGTCCAAAACGAGCTCTACGTTACGTATTGTCTGGAGCGTCTTCGAGAGAACGACGAAATCAAACTGGTGTTCCGAGAAGGATTTTAGGCCGTCGTTCACGTCTAGTTGCACAACGTCCAAGCCGCGTTCTACGCATTTCATGACCAATCCCTCTTCGATCTCGACCCCAACAAGCCGCTCGTGCCCACGCGCCTTTAAACGCGCAAGGAGCTCGCCCTTGCCGCAACCGATATCGAGAATCTTCGTCATCGGCGGAATGAGAGCAAGAATGCGATCGTAGTCGAGACGCGTCTTCTGCGGCGCGTCCGGTTTGCCGTAACTTTCCGCGAGCGCTTGGCGACGTTCGTCGTCGGCGTTCCAGTCCAGACTCAAATTATGGAGAAAGGAGGACACGAGCGAACCGTAAACGGGAAGTTCGTTCTCCAGCAGAAAAGCGTCGTGTCCGCAATCGCTCTTCACGTTGCAATAGCTAACGCGTTTGTCGCCGCAAATCGCCGCGTCGACCAACTCGCGCGCCTGGAACGTTGGAAAAAGCCAATCGGAGCTAAAACTCACAAAGAGCCAACGGCACATCGAACGACGAAGCGCCGCGACCAGCGTCTCGCGATCATGACCGAGATCGAACGCGTCCAGCGCGAGGGTGAGCGCTATATAGCTGTTCGCGTCGAACCGCTCGACGAATTTGTCGCCTTGATACGCCAAATATGAGCCGACTGAAAATTTCGTCTCAAAAGAAGTGTCGATCTTGCGACCGACGTTACGATCCGCGTTGAACTTCCTATTCATCGACTCTTGGGACAGATACGTTATGTGCCCCAACATTCGCGCTATCGCCAAACCTATCGCAGGTCCGCGATCTTTATCGTAGTATTCGCCCCCGAAAAAGTGCGGATCGCTCATAATCGCGTTGCGCGCGACAATATCGAACGCGAGCGCTTGAGTCGTCATGCGCGCGCCCGTCGCGATCGCCGCTATGCCCGCGACGCCGTCCGGGTAGCGCGACCCCCAATCGAGCGCCATAAGACCTCCGAGCGAGCCGCCAATTATCGCTAAAAGACGCTCTATTCCCAAAGATTCGACTAGCCGCCGCTGAACGTCGACAATATCGGCGACCGTAATCGACGGAAAGTCGACGCCGTACTTCTTGCCAGTCTCGGGATTGACGCTGTCCGGTCCCGTCGTACCGCGACATCCGCCGAGCACGTTCGCGCAAATTACGAAGTAACGATTCGTATCGACCGACTTGCCGGGTCCAATAAGGAGATCCCACCATCCGGGATCGTCGTTTTCATCGTGCGCGGCGACGTGCGAATCGCCGGAAAGCGCATGAAAAACGAGCACGGCGTTGTCCTTGTGCTCAGAAAGCGTTCCGTAGGTCTCGTACGCTATCGTGAGTTCCGGTAAAACGCCCCCGTTCACCAATCGAATGGGACCGGGAAAAACTGCCGTTTGCACGTGCGCAAGCGGTTTGCCCGATCGGACGGAGTCGCTACTGTCAAAAAGGTCCTCTGTTTCTAACGCCATGAGTTCGCTCGCTTTCAAGTCGTTCAAAACGCGCCGCTCGCCGTCGAGGACGCGTACGGTCGAAGACTATAACACATACTTAATGCAATAAAAACCGCCAATCAACAGTACCAAGAACGCGATTGTTAGCCAGCCAAAATAACGGTCGATCCAATTCTTAATACTGGGTCCGAAAACATAAATTAGCGCGGCGACCATAAAAAAGCGCAGACTGCGTCCGACGAACGCCGCCGCTAGCATGTAAGGTAAAAACATATTCGCTATGCCGGCGGTTATCGTAAACGCCTTGAAGGGAATCGGAGTGAACGCCGCCGCAAAGAGCGCGCCAACGCCCCACTCTCGAAAGAAGTCCGACACCTTGTCCATATTTTCCGCCGATATGATCGCGGGTACAAAATAGCCGCCGACCGCCTGCCATAACGCGTAGCCAATATACCAGCCGAAAGCCGCTCCAAACGTCGACGCGATCGCGCTAACAAGAGCGTAATAAAAGGAACGCTTCGGTCGTTCGAGGGACAGAGCTATCTGGAGGACGTCCGGGGGAATTGGGAAAAACGAGCTCTCCATAAAGGAAAGAGCCGCCAGCGCGACTACTCCGTAACGGGAATGCGCCCACGACAAAACCCAATCGTAGAGAAATCTGATGAAGCGACGCGTCTGCACAAATGGATAAAGCAGAATCGCCGCTAGTCCGGACGATTCGCTCGACGCGTTGCGTTCTTCAGAATTATCTGACGCCGATTCTGATCTCATACGATTACTCAGCTCCTTGGTAAACCGGGGACTCGCCGCGCCGCAATGAGCGCACAACTATCGCGCCATTATAGCACAAGCACGTCGAAGATCAAGCGGATCGGACTGTCAGAAAGCGGGCTCCATGCAAACGCAACAAAGCGACGCTCCCAAATGGGAACGTCGCTTTGTTAAGGAAAACCGTCGATCGATTACGTTTTACTTCAAAATGCTGAGGAATCGCGCGTACGCTTCGTCCCAATACGCGGCGCTATTCGCGCTCGGATCGTATTCTACGACCTCGAAACTATTGCGAACGATCTCGCGCGCCTCTTCTACGCCAGCGACGTCGCCCGCGCCAATCGCCTGCATAAGCGCGTTGCCAACCCCCGTTCCTTCGGTCGGTCCGCAGACGACGCGACGGCCCGAAGCGTCCGCCGTCGCTTGCATGAGAAGCTTATTCTTAACGCCGCCGCCGACGACGTGAATCGTCTCGATTCGGCGACCGCCGATCTCTTCGCACATTGAGAGAACGTGTCGAAACTTCAGCGCAAGGCTCTCGACGATCGCGCGCAAAACGGCGCCGTCCGACTCGGGAGCGGGCTGACCCGTGCGCTTGGCGAATTCGCAAATCAGTTGCGGCATATTTGCGGGCTTGGCAAATTCCGGCGCGTCCGGATCGATAAACGTAACGAACGGCTTCGCGTTTGCCGTAAGAACGTTCATGTCTTCCCAGTCGATCGGCTGACCAGAGGCGTTCGTCTTTCCAGACTGCCGCCAAACGCGACGACACTCCTGCAAAAGCCACATGCCGCAGATATTCTTTAAAATGCGCGTCGTGCCGCACACGCCGCCTTCGTTTGTGAAATTGAACTTCGCGACGACGTCGTTAACGACCGGCTTCGGCGACTCGATTCCCATGAGCGCCCACGTGCCCAAGCTAATATACGCCCAGTCGGTCGTGCCGAGCGGACTTGCGGACGGCACGGCAAAAACTGCGCTCGCCGTATCGTGCGTGCCTGGCAAAACGACCTTCGCCGACGTTAGCCCCGTCTCTTTGGCAAGTTCGGGTCGCAACCATCCGAGCGTCGTTCCAGATTCCGTCGTCGGAGGGAAGAACGTAGTTGGAATACCGAACTTCTTCAGGAGCGAAAACGCCCAAGAACGCGTCGTCGGATTGAAGCATTGCGTCGTCGTCGCGTTGGTGAATTCATTGCTCTGTACGCCGGAAAGTAGCCAGTGGAAGAGGTCGGGAATCTGAAGAAGTCGTTCGGCGACGTCGAGAAGCGGAGAATTCTGCTCCTTCATAACCATGAGCTGATAGAGCGAGTTGAATTCCATAAATTGCAGACCGGTCTGGGCAAAGATCTCGTCGCGCGGCACGATCTCAAACGCGCGCGCCATAGCGCCGTCCGTGCGAGGATCGCGATAGCAGTAGGGATTGCCGAGCAGGACGCCGTTGCGACCGAGGAAAGCAAAGTCGACGCCCCAGGTGTCGACTCCGACGCTTTCGATCGCGGCGCCGTACTTTGCTCCGACCGCGTAGAGCCCCGTTTGGACGCTCTTCCACAGTCCGGGCAAATCCCAAAAGAGAGAACCGTTCATCTCGACGGGACCGTTTTCATAGCGGTACATTTCCTCGAGTTCGATTTTCTTACCGTCAAAATGACCGACGACTAATCGACCGCTTGACGCGCCCATATCGATCGCTAAATAAGATTTTTTCATTGAATATCCTCGTCATGCGCTAGACGCTAGCGTTGGTAAATGAAGGTTTCCGTGCGCGCGGCGCGTTTACTTCGAAAAACGTCGCCGTCGACCGAAGTCAAATCGCTCGCGCGCAGCCCCCTTAAAATCTACCCTATTATAACCCACATTACAAGCGCCGCGCCAAGAAAAGTGGCGGATTTATTATAAACCTCGCAGCGCCTCGACGCGCGCGCCCCCTTAGCAACCTTGAATCTGAGACTATAATAAAAGACGTTCGACGCGTTGCGTTGCGACCGTCTCTGACATAGCGTTCACATTCAGGAGAAAAGACGTTCGAAAGAAGGTGCGATCATGTTTCTCAAGCGAATAGGTCTCGACGGTTTCATCTGCGCCTTGTTTCTCGCAATCTTTGCCGCATGGCTGTATCCCGAGCCCGGCGCGTATCAGGGCGTCTTTTCTTTGTCGAAGCTCTCGACGCTTTGCGTCTCGGTGATCTTCTTCTTTTACGGACTGCGACTGAATTGGGTAAAATTGCGCCAAGGTCTTTCCAACGTCAAGATGCACGTCGTCGTACTCTTGGCGAGCTTCGTCTTTTTTCCTGCGCTTGTTTTAGCAATCATGGCGACGTGTCATAAACTTCCGTCTCACGACGACGTCGCCGCAATACAAACGCTTACCGTCGTCGAGGAGAGCAAGACCGAACCGGTCGTTGACGTCGAAGTCGGGACTTTCGACGCGTCAACCTCAACGATCCAAAACGCGCCGAACATGGGTCAAGACGTCGGAATATGGCTTGGAATCTTTTTCCTCGCGACCTTGCCGTCGACCGTTTCATCCTCCGTCGTTATGACCAATATTGCCAAAGGAAACGTGCCCGCCGCCATCTTTGACGCGAGCGTTTCCAGTCTGCTAGGAGTATTCGTCACGCCGTTGTGGATGAATATCTTTGTCGACGCGCAGTCCGGCGGACGCGATTTAGGCGCCGTTCTACTCATGCTTGTCGGTCAGGTTATTCTGCCGCTAACGCTAGGCGTCGTTCTCAATCGCTATTGGGGAGAATTTGCCCGACGTCATGAAAGAAAGCTAGGCAGATTCGATCAGTGTTCGATCGTGCTGATCGTTTACGTCTCTTTCTGCACCTCCTTTAAAGAAAAGATGTTCAGCGATCTCTCGGCGCTTGCGTTGACCAAGCTGGCCTTGGGGATGGCGGCGCTCTTCTTTGCCGTGTTTTTCTCGATCTATTGCGTCTGTCGTCTCATGAAGTTCAATCGCGCCGATATGATTGCCACCCTTTTCTGCGGCTCGAAAAAATCACTTGTCCATGGCGTTACCACGTCGCGCGCTATCGTGAGCGCCCCGCAACTCCTTGGCGTTATAATTCTTCCGACGATGATCTATCACGCCTTGCAACTTGTTTTCGTGAGCGCTATCGCGCAGTCTTTTGCGAAAAAGAGCGAGGTGAAAGAAGAAGTCGGCGCCGGTGAGTCAAACGCGTAAAAAGAAAAACGCGGCTAACGATTCGATTCGTTCGCCGCGCGCCAAATTCCGACGATGTATGCGCCTTTTATTTCTTCTCCTCCAGCGCCCTCTTCATCTGGTCGAGTTCTTCAATCTTAAAGCGAGTCTCAACGATCGAATGTCTGTTTTCATCGTCCTTATATTTGACATAGGTCAGCGCGATAACGGTTCCGTCCTTTAAGACGGCGACGCCTGGATAGCCGCAATCGCCTCGCCAGGGTTTCGCGTAAGAGCGCAATAGACGAACTCGATAATCGCCGGGCGCGCCGTTCTTAACGTCGTCGTACGTCCCTACCCAACCGACGAAATCGCCGCGCGTCTCGCTGCCAATCGCCTGATCTCGGAACGCAAAGAAAAGACGGTTCTCGCCGACGTAAACGCCAATATGACGATCGCCCGTGAGTTCCCAACTCGTATCCTGCGGCGTCGTCCACGTCGCGCCGGAATCGACGCTGTACGTCGTCATACTCCGACCCTTGTGCGTATTCTCGCGCATGAGGCAACAAATCTCTTTTGAGTCTGGAGAGTAAAACGCAAACGGCTCGCAAAGATCCTTACCCTCGACGCTCGCAATAACGCGCGGCTCCGACCACGTGAATCCGGCGTCCGTCGTCTCCGACACGACGACTTCGAGTCGACCCGCTTGGGGAGGTTCCTCGTTCAGAACCGTTCCGTCGGCGGCGCGGCGACGGTGATAAAACCCGAGATAACAGCCGTCCTGAATGCCGGGATGCTTCTGGATAATCGAACTAAACGCCATAACGTTCGCAAATCCAAGCGGTTCCTTTTCTTCCCAAGTTTTACCCCCGTCCCCGCTAACGATGCGCGCCATCCAGGGTTGAGAACTAAAAACCCAATGCCAGACTGACCCGTCGGCGGCGACAAGACGGTAAATACTGGGGCAGTTCTTATGTTTACGGAAACCTTCCGGCGCGGAGGAGTCAATTCGCTCCCAGGTAAGACCGCCGTCGGCGCTCGTCGCCATCGGACCGGCGTATCCGCCGTGATCGATCGACCAGACGACGATGAGCGAATCGTCTGGATTCTTAACAAGATACGGATGTCCTTGATACAGATTCGGCTCGCCCTGCGCAATCACGACGTGTCGAAAGGCGTCGTCAGAAATATCGAGTTGTGGAACGGCGGGTTGCGCCGTTGCGCGAGTCGACGCCGCCACAACGACGGCAAACGTCAAGCCGATAAAGAATCGCAATCCTGTCATGACTTCCCTCTGCTCTCCCGTAAATTTAGGACGGAATAAACTCAACGACCGCGTCTGCCGAATAGGAATTATTCTCCGCACGGTCGATATGCGAAACGAGGACCTTCTTCGCCCAATTCTCCCGTCGGAGCAAAGCCGGCGTTGAAAAGAACCTTTTGGGAAGCGAGATTGTCGCGCTCCGTTTCCGCTTCAACTCTCGTTACGCCTTCTTGCGAAAGCGCCCATTCGGTGATTCTTTTGAGAGTCTCCGTCATATATCCGAAGCCGCAATAACCCTCTCGCAAGCCGTATCCTATCTCAACCGTTCCGTCCTGCCCCAGTCCCTTGAAGCTAAAATCGCCGACGACTACCCCCGGTTGGTCTTTCAGCTCCATCTGCCATACCGCGCGCCAAATCCTCTTCTCCGGCTCGTCGACGCAACCTTGAAGCATTTCGGAATACGCTTGGCGCAACTCGGGATTTCTCTCGCCCAAAATCAGTTTTTTCATTTCGTCGTCGCTGATAGGGTAAAAGAAGAGCCTGCTACTTTCAACTTTCATTCAACGCCGTCCTACTCCCTCATACCGAACGAGGCGAACCTAGTTCCTGCCGCGACGTTTCTGATACTCGCGGCTTGCATATCGCAACGTTTCGCGTTCCTGTTCCGTCAGACTGTCCTCGCCATGTTCGGAAATCTTCATAAGGATCTGGTCGACGGTCGACTCGAGCTCCTTGAATTTGCGATCCGCCGACGAATCTGAACTCGTCGAACGATGAAGCGTCGGCTGGTTTTCCGCAAAGGTATACGTCGGACGATCCGACGACTTTTCGCGACCGCCGCCGGCGCGCTTGCCGGAAAAAAGTTTCGTAAAACGAATCTTTGAGAAGAAGTAAATCGCCGCAAACGCCGCCCCGGAAAGGTGAACGTCGTGCGCGACGTTGTCCGCTCCATGATTTGTCATAAAGGCGTCGTACAGCACAAACAAAACGCCAGCCAACCAAGCCGGCATTGGAATGATCGCCCAAAGCCAAATTTGAGCGCGAGGATATGTGAACGCGAAAAGAATAACAAGCGCCGTAATCGCGCCCGACGCGCCTAAACACGCCACTTCCGAACCAATATGCAAGACGCTCCAAACAGCGCCGGCAAAAACCGTCGCAACAAGGTAAAAGATCAAGAACTCCGCCTTCCCGTACTTGCGTTCCAGCGGAAAACCGAAAAAGAAAAGAACGAGCATATTGCAGACGATATGCATGAGGCCGTTGGGATCGTGCGCAAACCCGTAAGTTAGAAGTCGATACCATTGCAACGGCGACGTCGCGACCGAGCCCGTCAGCGGCATGACGTTGTTAAAGAGTTCGTGCCCTACGGCGGAGTCCGCTAAATAAAGGAGAACGTTCACTATAATCAGAAGAAGCGTCGCCGAAATCTTCAGTTTAGGACCGCCCGTTGAATCCTCTCGGTAATAATCTCTATCGTTTAATCCCATCGTTATCCTTCTCTTGATCAGTCAAGCTCGCGACTTGAACGAGTCGACGCAAAGCGCGCAAGCGCGGCGCAACTTGCCGAGCGCTACAAAACGCAAATCGTCCCGTAATTATAGCAAATACGCCTCGCTCAACAAGAACGGTTCCCGTTATTCTTCCGACGGTTTCTCCTCGACTCGCTCCAAGTAAACGGTCAGCACGGCAATATCGGCGGGCGTTATCCCAGGAATACGGCTCGCCTGACCGAGATTTGTCGGACGAATCTTCTCCAATTTCTCTTTTGCCTCCGCGCGCAAATTCGAAAGATTGAAATACGAGAAATCGCCTGGTATCTTCCGCGCGTTCCAATGACGTTGGCGCGAGATTTCCAATTCCTGACGCTCTACGTAACCCGCGTATTTCGCGTCAATTTCTACCTGCTCCGCAACCTCGAGCTCCACGTCGGCAAGTTCCGGAAGAAGCGCGACGACTTGCGACCATTCGACCTCCGGACGACGCAGGAATTTGAGGAGCGAACCGTTCTCGTTGTGAGCGCGTTCAAGCTTCTCCGTCGTCTCGATAATTGCGCGTTCCTTCGCCTGGAAACGCGTCCAGCGCGCGGCGTCGACTAGTCCTAGGCGGCGACCTAGCGGCGTCAGACGGCGATCGGCGTTGTCATGACGCAACAACAATCGATACTCCGCGCGAGAAGTAAACATACGATACGGTTCGTCGACCCCGCGCGTTGTTAAATCGTCCAGCATAACGCCAATGTACGCCTGCGAGCGTTCCGGAACGAGCGGTTCTAATTCGGATGAAAGCGAGACGGCGGCGTTTGCGCCCGCGACCAGACCTTGAGCGCCTGCTTCTTCATAGCCCGTCGTACCATTAATCTGACCCGCGAAAAAGAGACCGACGACCCGTTTCGTCTCCAGCGTCGAACGCAACTGCTCCGGCGGCGCGTAATCATACTCGATCGCGTAGGCGTAACGCATAATCTGAGCATGTTCGAGCCCCGCGATCATTCGAATCATTTGATCCTGGATCTCGCGTGGAAAGCTCGTTGAAAGACCGTTGACGTACACCTCGTTCGTGCGGCGGCTTTACGGTTCAAGAAAAAGCTGATGACGATCCTTATCGGCAAAGCGATCGATCTTCGTCTCGATCGAAGGACAGTAGCGCGGTCCAACGGAATTAATCTGACCGCTGTACATCGGAGCCAACGAGATATTGTCGCGTAAGAACCGGTGGAGTTCGGGATTAGTGTACGTCGTCCAGCATGAAATTTGATCAACGTTGAGGGAACGGTTCATGAAGGAAAAGGGACGCGGCTCGGGATCGCCAGGCTGTTCGTCAAGTCCAGAGTAGTCGATCGTTCGTCCGTTGAGGCGCGCGGGCGTGCCCGTTTTAAAACGGCGAAGTTGAATACCCAGTTTCAGAATAGACTCGCTAATGCGCGTCGCGGGCGCCTCGCCCATCCTTCCGCCGGGCGACTGCAAAGCGCCGAAATGCAAAATGCCGCGCATAAAAGTTCCGCACGCGAGAACGACGGCGCGCGCGCGATAGATCGCGTCCGACTCAACGCGCACGCCGACGACGCGCCACACGTTTTCGTACCCGACGCCGCGTTCGTCCGCGCCGCATGTCGTCGCGGTCTCCGACCAATTGGGACCGCGTTCAACGAGCAATTCGACGACTTTTTCCTGGCGGAGCGCGAGATTCGCCGCCTCTTCGACTATCCGTTTGACTTCGTCTTGATACAGACGCTTATCAGCCTGCGCGCGCGGACCGCGCATCGCCGGACCTTTGCGCATATTAAGCATGCGAAATTGTATGCCGGTCGCGTCGATCGCCTTCGCCATTGCGCCGCCCAACGCGTCGATCTCACGAACGAAATGTCCTTTGCCGACTCCGCCGATCGCGGGATTGCAACTCATCTGCGCTACCGTGTCAAGATTGCCGGTCAGAAGCGCCGTTCTCGCGCCCATGCGCGCCGCCGCCAACGCCGCCTCTGTGCCCGCGTGTCCCGCGCCTACCACGACGACGTCGTATTCATATTCTTCCATTGCCATAACGGTTAATTTCAAACAAGAAAAACTTCCGGTCAAAGTCGATCGATTCGCCGGCGCGTTAATCACAAAAGCGCAAGCTTGACCATCTCGCAACGGTCAAGCTTGTCGTTAAGTCGCAAAAACGCGCAAGACCGTGTTAAAACATATTCGACGGTATCGCCAACGCTTCGCTCAAATGGGCGCCAAGAAGAACGGCCCACAACTGACCCGTTTTTTGTTTCAAAACAACTAGGTCGCCGTCAATCTCTTCGATCGTCGCAACGAACGAACCAACCTTTAATTCGTCTCCAATTGAAAGAGAAATCGTCCTGCCCTCGGCTTCAAGATTCCATAACGACGACTTCGATTCCACGCCGTTTTCGTCGGTTATTACCGGCGTTCCAGTTAAAAGAGTCAAGGCGGTAAAATCAACGCCTGAACGCACGGCGCGGAAGATTTCCTTCTCGCCGAATTCACTATAGGCGGCAAACGGTTGAGACGCAAGTTGGCGCGGCGCCTTCGTCGAAAGAGGAAGCTGATCGCGCAAGGGGTACGCTTGATTCGGATTTGTACGATAGAGAATCGTCAAACACTGAATGCGCATCGTTACTTGCAGAAGATCCGAACCCTCTTGAGGAACAATATTGAGCGCCGTTACGCGATGCAGAAACGACGTCCAGTAGAATTCGTAGAGGAACTGCGTTAGATCGATCAGTTCACATTCCGCCTTAACGCGAAATCCCTGCGACGCCAGGAGTCGATTTTGCGCGACGGAACGATTCGACTTGTCGATCTCGACATTCTGCATATTGCAAAATTCCGTCATTTGCGAGAGCCACATCTCGTACTGAAGGCTCGCCTTTTCCTCTATCAAAGGGAAGGAACGAGTATAAAGCGGGCTCAACTGCGTCGACGCCGACTGCATGCGTTCGATCATGCTTTTGCCATTTTGAATCGTCGCTTCAATCTTAACGCGCTCTTCGGCAATCGCGGCGCGCGGTTTAACGTACGAATTCTTGTAGTACATATAACCGCCGAACGCAAACCCGACGCTCAAGATCACGAGTAGCAGAAGCGATTTTAACCAAGCGTTCATCGTTAAGCCCTCTCAATCACAGTCAAATTCGAATAGACTTGCGCCAAGGACGCGGGTTCCGCCGGCGCGGGCGCGGGTTCAGGAGCTGGAGCGGGCTCCGCCGGCGCAGGCGCGGGTTCAGGAGCCGGAGCGGGATCCGCCGGCGCGGGCGCGGGTTCGGGAGCCGGAGCGGGCTCCGCTGGCGCAGGCGCGGGTTCGGGAGCCGGAGCGGGC
>CADCOO010000281.1 GCA_902803085.1 uncultured Planctomycetota bacterium | reverse complement strand
TTTCCGCGTGACTTTCGCGTTCTTTCTGGGTATAATGGCGAGTAGTCGTCGTATCGCGCGCCGGGACGAGGCGCGCGCTATGCAGGGATAACCGTTCGTCCGCCGATTAAGGGCGTCAGCCATGAGTACGATTTCATTTGACGATTTAACTCAGCGCCTCCTATCGCTCGACCTCATCGATCTAGGGAAGTTGCGCGACGTGGAGAATTCATTCGGCGCGCGCCCTTTTACGTCGGAAGAATTCCTCCAGACGTTGCAGCGGCGCGGCTATCTGACGAAATATCAGGTCGAACGACTGGTCAACGGCGAGACGACCGGCTATTACTACGGCGAGTACCGAATTCAGTACCTGATCGGCGCCGGTTCTTTTGCGCGCGTCTTTCGTTGCGTGCATAAAGACACAGGGCAGGTCGTCGCCGTTAAGGTGTTGCGCGCGCGATTTCGCGAGGACGCGACGGCGATTAAGGAGTTCGAACGCGAAGGCGAGCTCGGCATGCAGATGCGTCATCCGAACATCGCGGCGATTTACGAGTCGAGGTCGACGAAATACGACCACTACATGGTCATGGAGTTCATCGAAGGCCTAACGCTTAAAGAGGAGCTCAAAGCGCAGAAGAACGGTCGCATCTCGCCGCTGCGCGCGACGCGCATAACGCGCGACGTCTGCAGCGCGCTCGATTACGCGCTCCGTCGCGGGTACCAGCATCGCGACATGAAGCCGTCGAATATTATCCTCTCGAGCTCTGGCAAGGCGGTGCTCCTCGACTTCGGGCTCATTACGGACGACTCCTCCGGTTTTAAAACGCAGCGCGCGATCGAATACGCGGCGTTGGAGCGTTCGACGCACGTTCCTCGGGACGACAAACGCAGCGACCTCTATTTCCTCGGTTCGGTCTATTACCAACTCCTTACTGGAATCGCGCCGTTGGGCGAAATCAAGGAGCGTTCGAAGCGTCTTGACGCGGGTCGTTTTAAGAACGTCAAGCCAATTCGCGAGGTGGCGCCGTACGTTCCGCGTTGCGTGGCGTACGTCGTCGACAAAGCGATGAAATTCCATCCAGAGGAACGGTACCAGAGTCCGGCGCTCATGCTCGAAGCGCTCGACGGCGCGGCGCAGGCGCTCGAGTCGGGCGTCGACGTGGAACAGGAAGAAAAACTCATGGTCGCGGCGACGCAGGAGAAGAAGGAAGCTCAGACGTCGGTCATGATCGTGGAAGCGAATAGCGAATTGCAGAACGCGTTCCGCAATTCCTTTAAAAACGCGGGCTATCGCGCGCTCGTTATGTCGAACGCCGAACGCGCGCTCGAACGCCTCGACGACGGTCAGAGCATGGAGGTGAACGTCGTGCTCTTTAACGCGCAGTCCCTCGGTCCGAGCGCCGTCGACGCCTTCAATAAAATGCTGACCATTCAAGCGACGAAGAACACGCCCGCCATTCTGCTCCTCGACGAAAATCAAGTAAAATGGGCGGCGAAAGCTAAACGCAGTAAGACGCGCCTCGCCGTCGGCATGCCGATCACCATGAAACGTCTGCTCCTCGTCGTCGACAAGCTCATTAAAGCGCAAAAACAGCCCGCGCAAAAGCTGGAAGACGCCGAAAAGCAGACGGGCGCGACGAAATCCGCCAAACCGATCGACCCCGCGCTCGTCGCGACGAGCGTCGACGACTTCCCTACCGAAGCGTTCGCCGACGCGCTAGAATCCGCGTACGATCGCGTCGTCGTGCGCAACCCGGGCGAAGAAGATAAAAAAGAGCCCGAACCGACGCCGGTCCGCGAAGTTCCCATGGACGGCACGGACGTCGACGCGGAAAACGATTACTACTACGACGACGAAGAAGAGGAAAAGGACGCTAAAAATCAATCGTAACCACGGCGCTTTGCAAAAGCGCGCAACCGTTAACCAAGAGGATTCGAAATGGATCGACGTTCATTTTTAAAGACAGGTCTGTGCGCCGCTTACGGCGCGTTTGGCGCGTCGAGTTTGACCTCGGCGTTCGCCGCCGACGAGAAGAAAAAGATCCCGATCGCGCTCCAGGTCTATTCCGTACGCGAGTATGCGTCGAAGGATCTGCGCGGCACGCTTAAAGAGATCGCGAAGATCGGCTATAAGGGCGTAGAATTCGCCGGATACTACGGGAACGATGCGAAAGACGTGCGCAAGTGGCTCGACGAAGCCGGTTTGCAAGCGATCAGCACGCACCTGAGCGTTCCGGATCTGCTCGAAGGGAAGTTCGACGAGACGGCTGCGTTCGCCAAGACGATCGGTAATAAGCGCCTAATCGTCGCGAGCGGGCTATCCGCCTCCTGCGCGACCGACGCCGGCAATCAAATGACGGCGTATCTCTTTAATGAGATTGCGTATAAAGCGGCAAAAGTTGGTATGGAGATCGGTTTCCACGCGCACTTCAACGACTTCGCCGACGTGAACGGCAAGACGGCGTGGGAACTCTTCTTCAGCCGCACGCGCGAGGATATTATCGCGCAAATGGACGTCGGCAACTGCATGCACGGCGGCGCCGATCCCTACGACCTCGTTGAGAAACTGCCCGGTCGCGGCAAGCTCATGCACGTCAAGGCGGAAAACGAAAAGGGCAAGGGCGGCGCGACCGTCGGCTCGAAGGGCGATATCGTCGATTGGGCGAGAATGTTCAATATTGCGGAGACCGTCGGCGGAATCGAATGGTATATCGTGGAGCAAGAAGACTGCCGCGAAGGTTCCAATCTCATGGAAGCGTGCGCAGAATGCTTCGAGAACCTCAAGAAGATGGGCAAGGTCTGATTCTAACCGATTTTCTTATCG
>CADCOO010000280.1 GCA_902803085.1 uncultured Planctomycetota bacterium | reverse complement strand
CACCCGGAATCCGTGCAGAAATATCGACGACTTCACAAACTACTTACCAACGTTGGGCATTACGTCGAAGGCACGTCCAACTTCAATCGTTACGACAGCATCGCGCTCCCAGAAGACTATCAAGATCCCGATATTAGCGGCGCCGCGTTCGTTACCGACGCCATTTGCTTTTCCGACGCGCTCGCGCCCGGCGCGCCTCTCGTTCGACCCGAAAACCTCTCGGACGAAGAACGTCAAGAGTATGAAGAAACGTACCCTGGGCTCCTCGCGAAACTCGCGCAACGCGAGGTACCGGGCAGCATCTTCGACGATCGTCAATTCTTCGGCGTCGTCATTCTCATCGAGGTTCATCAGTCGGAAATACAGGCGCTCCTCCGAAAAGAACTCTCGCGCGAGGAGTTCGTCAATAAGCTCAAAGAACAAGGCGAGTGGCCCTTCTCCGATCTCAATCGAAGACCGCCTTTGCTCTAACGCATACGCCTTCATTTTCCCACGTCGAAGTCTACGCGACTCGTCGACCGTCACTATTTCCTGGAACCAATAAAGGATGATCCATGAAGTCCTTCCAATTATCACGACTCTACCGCTCGTCGCGCGCGATCTTCGCCGCGCTCTTACTTCTTACTACCTTAAACGTCGCGCGCGCTGAAAAACCGGAAATCGACTGCTCGCAAATTCGCGGCGTCTGCTACAATCCGACGCCGGCGGACCAGGCGCGGCGCGAACTCGCCTACGGCAAGCGCGTTAATCTCAACGCCGTGCGATTCTGGATGAGTCAAAGCGCATACGAAAAACGAGGCGACGCTTACCTGCAGGATATCGTCAATTTCATTCGCGTCTGCGACGAGTGCGGCTACAAGTCCATGCCGATCCTCTTTAACGGCAATATGCTCAATCCGAAGACGATCCAGCCGGACGCGTACGAGAAAGCCGACGCCTACGCGACAGCCGCCGTCAACGCCATTAAGGACGAGCCCGGCCTGCTCATGTTCGACATAATGAACGAGCCGCTCTGCTCCCCTTATATTAACGCGGCGCCGAAAGAAGAACGCGGCAAACGCGCGGAAGAAATCTGGGCGTTCCTGCGCCGAGAAATTGCGCTCGTGCAGAAGCTCGCGCCCGACGCGCTTACGACCGTTGGATATACGACCGCCTGGGAAATTGAAGAGTCGACCGCCTCCATGCTCGACGTTATTTCCTTCCACGATTACAGCGATCGACGCGAACACATCGGCAATAATTTCAAGCTCGCCGCAGAATGGGGACAGAAGCTCAATAAGCAGGTCATGAATACCGAAACCGGGTGCCTAGCGCGCGCTAATCCGTACGAAATGGCGCTTCAATATTGCAACGACAATCACATGGGTTGGTTCCTCTTCGAACTCATGATTCACGGGCGTTGCGTCGACGAGCACGGTATCTTCTATCCAGACGGCTCCATCCGCGACGCCGCGACGATCGCCGCCATGTTCGGATGCTATCGAAATCGCGACAGTCGCACGGTCGTGCCGACGAACCCGAATCGCGAAGGAAAGGTCGATCAAGCGCTCTCGCTCCTGCGCGACGCGCTGAAAGAGTACACAAGCGACGCCTTCGACTATCGGCGTAGCGATAAGAAGAAACTGCTCGACGCGTGCGAGGTCGCCGCCAATCTTCTCGAAGCGTGCGAGCTCGTGCCGATGAGCGACTTGCCGACGACAAAGATTGAAGAGTTCCGACGCGACGAGAACGCCGATCTCTGGGAAATTCGCAAGTTCGCTTTTGGACTTGCCGAACGGCTCAAGGAAGTCGCGCAGATTTTCTAACGGTCGCAAGCTCTAAACGCGACAAAAAGAAAACGGCGTTCGTCAAAACCTACGAACGCCGTTTTCTAGTCTAAGTGAGAGTGTCGGGACTCGGACCCGAGACCTACGGATTAAAAGTCCGTTGCTCTACCAACTGAGCTACACTCCCAGACGCCAAACGCGTCGTTCGTTTGATTCTACATGACAATGTCGTTTCGTCAAGCGCTAAACTGCAGATTTTTCTCGATCCTCGCGCTAAAACGGAGCGAAGCGCCTTTCTACGCCTGCTTCTCAGCCGGCTTATCGTAGTCAAATTCGCGCCAGATCATCGGACGACTATGACGCGATTCTATTCGCAAAACGACCTCGCCGTTCACAAAGATGCGCACCGTCCCGCTCGACTGGCTCACCGCGATCGCGACCGCGTTCGTACTACGGCTCACCGCCGCGGCTGCCCAGTGGCGAGATCCCAACCCCTTCGACAACGTTATCATCGCCGTCGACGCGTCCAACAGTCGGCACGCCGCCGCTACCACGCCGTCTAGCGCCACGACAAACGCTCCGTCCAACTGCGCGACCTCTTTAATCCCTTCGCGAACCCGAGGGTCGAAGAGATCGCGCTCTTTGCACTTGTAACCGCGCACGGGATCAAAGCCCGCTGGCTTGCTGTTCGCTAATACGTTCTTCGTGTCGCCGACTACAAAGAGCGTACCGACCGATTTCCCCTCGCGACCTTCCCGACCGATCTCAAGCGCCAGGTCAACCACCGTCTTGAGCGTTTTAAGAGGCACGCGCGTCTCTATCTTGCGCAACTCCTTGCCCGTAAGACGCTCCAAATGTTCGCCCAAATTGATCACGCTAATCGAATCGAAACCGACCGCGTCGAAACCGCTGTACAACGCGATCAAACGCGTGCCCGGCGTAAAGAAGTCGTCCGCAACCGCCTCCAGAATAGCGTGCGTTATGCGATCGTAAACGGGCGCGTCGTCCTCGAGATTGAGAAGAACCGTTTTAATGTCCGCCTCCGCGGCGCCCTCGAGCGCCTCGCGGTTCGTCGCCGCCGCGACGAAATACGTGTCGCCTAGAAGCTTCTTCAAACGCCGCCAGTCAATCGGCGCTTCGCACAGCAGTAGCAAGCCGGACGCGTCCATCTGCGTATAGAGATTCATTGCGTCGCTTAAAATCTTCTGCAAATAGTCTGTAAATTTATACGGTTCCATAGCGACGTCTCGCGGGGTTACTGTCGATTGAGAAAGACGAGGCGCGCGACAATCCTAATCGCGCGTCCTCTTATATGATCGCGTATTTTCTTTTCTTGTCAACTGAAAAACCCCTAAAATTTGCCTTATTGGTAAAAAAGTTCGACGACGGAAAAGATCGCGCGTCAAAGCGACGAATCATGAAGAGAATCCCAACGCCGACCGAAATAATCTCACGTAATAAGCGCGCGGTTCGGACGCGAAAAATACGCGGTTCCTTATTTCGATAGAATCAATTTTACTTATACTAGTCGGCGCTAAAATAATTTTTTCAAAATTCCTCTTTTAACCCTCTTGCAAAAAACTCGCTTTTGTGCATAATAGCGGAAAACAAGTTCACGGGAGCTTATGCGAACCCGGTTCAAAATTAACTCAACTTATATTAAACCCTGTTAGGAGTGATAACATGGCGTCAGAACGTAATCCGTTTACCATTGCAAAAGCGCGTATTGCCAAAGCGGCCGCCGCCCTCGGTCTGGACGCCGCGACCACCGAACTGCTCAGCACGCCCCAGCGCGAAGTATGGGTCGCGCTACCCGTCAAGATGGACGACGGCTCGACGAAAATCTTCCAGGGCTTCCGCGTTCAGTACAATACGGCGCGCGGGCCCGCAAAAGGCGGTATTCGCTGGTTCCCCACCGAGACGATCGACACCGTCCGCGCGCTCGCGTGCTGGATGACGTGGAAGACCTCCGTCGTCGATATTCCGCTCGGCGGCGGCAAGGGCGGCATTATCTGCGATCCCAAGGCGCTCTCGACGACTGAAAAAGAACGCCTCGCCCGCGCTTATATTCGCGCTATCGCTCCTCTCATCGGCATTACGAAAGACGTGCCCGCGCCCGACGTTTATACCAACGGCCAGATCATGGCGTGGATGATGGACGAGTACGAAAAGATCCAAATGGAATGCCACCCCGGCGTTATCACCGGCAAGCCGATTGAGATCGGCGGTTCCAAAGGACGCGGCGACGCGACGGCGCGCGGCGGTATCTATACGACGCGCGAGTGCGCGAAGGCGTATGGAATCGACCTCAAGGGCAAGACGTGCGCGATTCAGGGCTTTGGCAACGCGGGTCAATTCGCGGCGACGCTCGCTGAAGAGATCCTCGGCATGAAGGTTGTCGCGGCGAGCGACTCGAAGGGCGGCGTTTACAATCCGGACGGCATTTCGGCGCAAGAGCTCGTCGACTACAAACTCAAGAACGGCAGCCTGAAGGGCTTCCCGGGCGCGAAAGAAGTTACGAACGAAGAGCTCCTCGGTCTCGACGTTACCGTCCTCTTCCCGGCGGCGCTTGAGAATACGATCACCGAAGAAAACGCCGACAGTCTGAAGTGCCAGATCATCTGCGAACTCGCGAACGGTCCGACGACGCCTGAAGCGGACAAAATCATCGACGCCAAAGGCATTCACCTCATTCCCGACTACCTCGCGAACGCCGGCGGCGTTACGGTCTCCTACTTCGAGCAGTGCCAGAACGCTCAGAACTACTACTGGGAACTGGAAGACGTTCAAAAGCGTCTGGATCAGAAGATGACGAACGCGTTCAAAGCGGTCTACGAAATGAGCGAAGAGAAGAAAGTCAGCTTGCGCGAAGCGGCGTACCTCGTCGCGATCAAGCGCGTCGCCGACGCCATGAAGCTCCGCGGTTGGGTCTAAGCAGCAGCCTGCGACTGACGTCGCAACAGACTCGTTGAAATAAAAACGTCGCGTTTCACCGGTGTGGAACGCGACGTTTTCCTTTGAAGCGAATACGGTTGGACCGTCGGACGTCGGCGCGGTTATTGTCAATTACAACCGATTGCGTATAATGGCGCGTACTGGAAGAGCCGCGCAAAACGTGCGGCGTCATGCGAACGCTGAAACAAGAAACGACGGGCATATTTCAAATTCTACCCATAAAGGCTCCTGGAATTATGGCATATTCGAGAAATTACTGGCAAGACAAAATCGTCCTCGTCACGGGCGGCTCGAACGGGCTGGGGAAAGTCATTGCGCAGACCTTTGGCGAGTCGGGCGCGAAGGTCGCTATCGTTGGACTCGAGGCGGGAGACGTCGAGAAGACGACGGAGGAATTCCGCGCGAAGAAAATCGAGGTCGAGCCGCTCGTCGCCGACGTAACGCGCCCAGAGGACGCCAAGCGCGTCGTGGAGGAAACGGTCGCGCGCTTTGGCGCGCTCGACGCGCTCGTCAACGCCGCCGGACGCACGCACCGCGGTTTTCTTATGCAGACTCCTCTCGAAGAGTTCCAATCGCTCTGGAATCTCAACGTTATGGGCACGATCGCATGCACGCAGGCGGCGTATCCGCAACTCGTTGCGCGCAAGGGACACGTCGTTAACATCGGCTCTCTCGCCGCCAAGAGCGCCGCGCGTTGGGTCGGCGCCTACCCGGTTACCAAGCACGCCGTCGCCGCGTTCTCGCAGCAGTTGCGACTCGAAGCCGCGCCCGACGGCGTCCACGTCCTCCTCGTCTGTCCAGGGCCCGTTAAACGCGACAATCCGCGACTCTATCCCCTCAAGAACGCCGAAGGGATTCCGGAATCGGCGCTCATGCCAGGGGGCGGCGTTAAGGTCGGTAAGATCGACCCGCACGAGCTTGCGCTCGCCATTCTCAAAGCGTGCGAAAAGCGCCAGCCGGAGATCGTCCTGCCGCGAAAGGCGCGACTACTATTCGCCATTAACCAGATCTGTCCGAAGCTCGGCGACTGGATCGTTAAGAAATCAACGTGATTATTCCTCCGACGCGTTCGCAAGCTCCGGGTGTAGCAGACGCGCTAAATCTTCGATAAAGAGAATCGCGCGCGGGCCCGGAACCGTCGCGTAGTCGTCGAAGATCTGATAGATTCGCCCGTCCCGCACCGCCGCGACCTCAGTTCCAAGCGAATCCCAATCCGCCGCTCGCGCCGCGCCGTCTCGCGCGCGTTCTTCCGCCGTGCGCTCCACTCCGTCCGTCGACAAATCCAAAACGACGTCCGGATTGAGCGAAATGATTCCTTCCGCGTTCGTCGTCGGCGCAACGCCCGGTAGATCGCGCGCGACGTTTACGCCCCCGGCAATTTCGAGCGCGCTATTAAAGAACGGATTGTTGCCCGCGATATAAGCCTCGCTTATCTTGCCCAATCCAAGCTCGCGATAAATTGAAACCAAGACGCGCGGTTTGGACAAGGTCGCGGTCTTCGCGCGCGTCGCCTCAATTCGCGACTCTTGCTCGCGCCGCATCGCCGCGCCGCGTTCGCGCGCGCCGCGCGCCTTCTCTTCGCAACGCGCGCCCAAGCTCTCGAACGACTCAAAAACGCCTTCCAGAGAGGTATGATCGACCTGAACGACGTCGATTCCCAATTTCTTCAGACGCGGCGGCAGAATCTCATTCTCTTTCAGAACGACGACGAAATCCGGCTCGAGTTCGACGATCTTTTCGACGTTATAATCGTACAAGCTCCCAATCTTCGGCAGTTCTTTCGCGCGCTCAGGATACTTGCAGTAGTCGGAGACGGCGACGACGGCGTCGTCGAGCCCCAGCGCAAAGAGTGTCTCCGTGATGCTCGGCGCCGTCGACACAATTCGCAACGAATCGTCGTTCCTCACGGTTGAAGCGCGTTCGCAACCGGAGAAAAAGATCGCAGCAACGCTAATAAGTAGAAACGTCGGCAGGAATCTCCGCAAAAGAACAAACCTTTTCATACCAGCCTCCTATCGTTGCGTTGGCAAGAAACAAAAAAAGCTCTACGTAAAGTAGAGCTTAAAAGCGCCCCAACAAGGACTCGAACCTTGGACCCAGCGGTTAACAGCCGCTTGCTCTACCAACTGAGCTATCAGGGCGTCGTCTT
>CADCOO010000279.1 GCA_902803085.1 uncultured Planctomycetota bacterium | reverse complement strand
TTAAGATTGTTCGTGCACTGCATACGCCGCGCCGCCTCGCGCGCCGCCTGGACTGCGGGAAGCAAGAGACCAATAAGAATACCGATAATAGCGATAACGACTAAGAGTTCCACAAGCGTGAACCCTTTACGAGACGAGTGAGTCATAAATTGCTCCGTAAGGAAAAAAGAATGCATGTTGAGTCGTCGCACGAGCGACGCTCGGTTCGTAAGAGACGACGCAAAAAACAGAGACCAACGTCGTCGTCAAATAACAAGAGGCGCGACTCTCAGCGAGAGAGTCGCACCTGGATGAACCAAAGCGACAAATTTGAGCAAACGCCGGGAAGAATCAGTCGAAGGTAACCATATCCTTGCACTTCGGGGTAGCCATGGCGCCCCAGACGCCGTGCTTGGAGGGACCCTTGTATTTGTCGTCGCGGGTCGCGGAAGAACCGCTCATGTAATTGTTCAAGTCGCCGCAATCAATCGTGTCGGAAACAAAGTGAACGGAACCGTCAAGCATAACGACGTTGACGCCGCCCGAGTGGTTGCTGGAGGCGGAGATCATCATGTGGTCGCCTTCGCCGTCGGCGCCGGTCGAGGAGCAACTCGGCGAGTTCGGCGGCAGAGCGGCTTGGAAGTTCGTGTTGCCGCAAATAGCGTTGCACCAACGACGTCCCTTATTGGGCCATGTTTTATCAAGATCTAGGGCGAACATTCCGTCGGCGCCGCGTAGCGCGAGGCAGTCGGCGGGAACGTGGCTGTCCGCGCACGAGGAGAGGTATCCGATGCCCGTCTTGATATCGGGATCGTGGTCGCTGTCGGCGATGACGTCGGAGATGCACGCTTCGGCGAACGCCATCGTGTTGCTCGTACCGTCCTTGCAGACAGAGAGAGACGTTTTACCGGCGAGTTCGCCGTTCACGAAGATTCCACGTCGCGTCTTTTGACCGGAACTGGTGTTATAGGTCGCGGCGTCGCCCATGCAGCAGAGATAGCTAGCGCGGCCGAGGTGATTCGGAAGAGAGGTCGAGTTCTGCGCGTTATCGTCGGACGGGCAGAGGAAGGACGGAATGGGCGTCGTGAGCGGATTTCTGTCCAGACCTGTCGGGATCGTGCCGGCGTCGGTAGGACTCGGCGAATAGGCGGCGTCGTTGTTGGAGATCGCGGATGTAAAGCAAGAATAGATTTTGTCGTAGACCGGCTGCTGTTCCAGATAGGGCAACAGGAGGGTATGAACAGACATTCTCTGGAGACGGCTTAGAATGGTCTCGTTGTTGGCGGCGCCGCTCATGCCGGTCCAGCCCGGGTCGCGATAGGAGTTGGGAATTCGATCCTGCGCGCTGTTGAAGTTTTGCACGGCGAGCCCCAATTGCTTGAGGTTGTTCGTGCACTGCATACGTCGGGCCGCCTCGCGCGCCGCCTGAACGGCGGGCAGAAGGAGACCAATTAGAATACCGATGATTGCGATAACGACGAGGAGCTCGACGAGGGTAAAACCAGTTTTTTGTTTTTTCATTTTTTGACACCTTTAATGAATACCACGGAAAATCTCTCGTCGCAAAACAACCCCCAGCGCGCCTTGAAATCTCACGATTGCAAGGCACGAATCGTCGTCGCGTTGGACGAGAAATAGCAATTTTCGAGTCTAAAAGGCGTCAAAAGCTGCGTATCAAAAAGAGAGAGTTCCCTTTTTCAACTCGAGTCAAAATAAAGCGCGAACCGACGCCAAAACGTCGACGTGCGCGTTGGCGCCTTTTGCCTAGCGGAACCGCTAGGGCGTGAGGATTATTTCGAGGTTAAATCGAAGTCAAACGTATTGGCGCCCTTTTGAACCGTCGCGGTAAATCCGGAGGTCTTGGCGTCGTTATACTTCGCCGGAATGGCGGATTTCGTCACTTCTTCCTTGGTGACGTTGCCTTCGGAGTCGGTTTCCTCGGGCGTAACGACAACTTGACAATTGAAGTGAACGGCATAGGTCCCGGGAGTAGTTCCGGCGTCAGCGGCGCCCTGAACCGTTTGCAACTTGTATTTACCCTGACTGTCAGTTCGTCCGACGCCGTTAGTTCCCTCGCCTTGGGCGGTGAAGAAGACGGTGCAGTCGGCGAGCGGGGCGCCGTCGAGCGTAACGGTTCCTTCAACCTTTTCCGTCTTGAGAACGTCCTTACCGCAAGCGGTAAAGAGAAGGGAGCAGACTACCAACGACGCGAAGAGCAGAAGTTTTTTATTCATATCTATCTCGTAAAATTAAAAAAGGCGCCCCACAACGAGGCGCCGAGCATACAGCGTCCCGCATTCGCCATGACCTCAGCGTTTGCGGATTAAACCATCCTGCGTCGTCGTCGTCAAGGGACGAACAACGCTCAACTACCATTGTAATTCGATTTGTGGTCAAGTCAAGCACAAAACGAAATATGAGCGATTTGGGCGAGTTTGTTCCTCGCCGCTACCATACAAGACGTTTATCAATCTGCTTTAGTTCCTAACATTTCCGAATTAAACCAAAACTAGTCGACCGTCTAGCATATCGGGGATTTTCTCGCGCACGCGGTCGGCGATTTCGCGTTGCGTATAGCGCGCGCTAAAGTGGGACGCAATGATCTTCTGGTTCTGAAATTTATCGCGACGCTCGACGTAGTCTTCAACGCGCATGTGCCCGTGCAGCTGGAAAGGTTCGTTCCGTTGCGACGAGAGGTGCGTCATTTCGGCAATAAGAACGTCGGCCCGGAACATGTCGGGATTCTCGTCTAGTCCGCGAGGCGAACTGTCGCCCAGAAACGCGAGACGCGGAAAGCGCAGTTCGTAGGTGATTTCAACTCCCGCAAGACTCAGATCGCGAATCTGTTCGCCCGTTAGTTCAAGATATTCCGCCTTAAGCTTTTTGCGTCGTTCCCAGATAATATAGCCGACCGACGGCACGGAATGATACGTCTTGTGCACCGTAAACACGAGTTCGCGCGAGAGAGGGAATTCGTCGCCGGGTCGCACGCCGACAATGTCGCATGGCAAGACGCTCTGCTCCAGTCGGCAAAATGCAGCGAGAAACTGTCGCAGATCGGCAACCTTTTGTTCCGGCGCGTAGATCGTCGGCGGTTCCATTTGCATCATCCTCCGCCGCGCCACGTACGCCGGGAGCGCTAAAACGTGATCCATGTGCGCGTGAGAAAGAAACCAACGCGGCATGCCCATGAACTCCCACGGCTGCCAGCCGAGATCGAAACCGAGCTTGTATTCAGGAACGCGCCAGAAGGTCATAATGGGGGCGCGCGAGTAACCCTCGACGGTGAAATGCTCGCACTTTACCTTACTGTAGGTCGAATTATCGACGTATTTGAATTCATCGGAACCGCCCTTGGAGGTTTTTTTCGACGCTGACATAAGGATGGCGCCCTTTACGGCTAGTCGTTGAAGGAACAAAAAATAACGCCTCTATTGTATCGAGAACTTGGCGTCGCGCAAGGGCATTAGAGCGGCGATTCGTTATGTATTGGTCGTCTATTCGTTATTATCGGCGCCGATGATTTTGCGCCATGCGTCTCTGACGGGCTTCGCGCGTTCGACGGGCGCCTTGTCGGTTGGCGTCGGCTCTTGTTCAGGGAAGACGCTCCACCACGCCTTTTTCAGACCAGGAAGGCTTTCTTGCTGTACGACGGGCGAGGCGAGGTTTCCTTCGACGCGAATTTGTGCGAGCTGATCGCCGGCGGCGCCGAAGACGTCGGAGATGATTGGAATCTGCGTTTGTGAGTTGCCGAGTCTTGAGCTGAAGGTTAAATCGACGAGACGTTCCTGCTCGTGAATGGTGAGCCAACCGTCGCCATATAGAGAGAGCGCGTCTCCTTCAAGAACGACTCGATTGAGCTTAACTCGATCGCCAAAAACCTGGAAATCGACGGAGGAGGAATTAAACGCGTTTTTGTCCGGCTCCTGAACGCTCAGAATTTGAAGAATCTTGACGATCTGCGGGAGTTCGTAGAGTTCTGCGTCTTGCACGCGCGCGGAGCCTTGACCTTTTAGCGTCGCGACGCTCTTGCCCTGTCCGTAGAGATTCGCATAAGCGTCGAGTCGTCCTTTTAGAGGTTTAGAGCCTGGCGCGAAGGCGCGCGTAACGTCGTCGAGCGCGCATTGCTGGAGATTAACGCCGAAACGATAGGCAACCTCTTCGCGTCCGAAAAAGACGCCGTCGGCGACGAGGGTTCCCCCGAAGACGGTTGCGCGAATCGGACGACGTTCGGGATCTGTCGAGACGGGCGCGACGCCGAGTTGGACGGGCGCGCCGGACGTCTGTTGCGCAGGCGGATTGGCGTTTTGCGAATTGGCGTAGTTTGCCGCAGCGTTTTGAGAGGGCGTCGCTGAAACGGCGAAGCCCGGCGTTGGAACGGCGCTCGAATTGGTCGGCGCCTGGCCTCGCGTAGTAACGTGCGCGCCGGTTCGCCACGCCCCCTCGACTGGCTGTTGATAGAATGGATCTGCGTCGACGCATTGTTTGACGTAGGGGTCGAGATAGAGCGCTGATTTTCTTATGGGCGGCGCTTCTCGTCCCCAGAAGAGGTCGGTTCCATTATAGAAGAAGGGTCCTTTCACATTAGCGAGTTGCACGTCGTTGTAGTACATGGAATCGAGGTCAAATTCGCCGTAGACGAGGGGCGCGCCTTGTTCGACCGCGACGCCGAAGGTTCGCACGCGTCCGCAGATCGAATCGAGGTTGACTCCAGGACGCGCCGCGTTCTGTTGAGCGACGAGGCGAAGATTCCATGCGACGCGACATTTGGCGTTCGGTTCGGAGCCCTTGGTAATGCGAAGAGCTCCGTCAATGTTAAAGAACCCGCTTGGCTGGAGAAAAGAGAAAAGCTGACGGCCCTGCGTGGGCGCGGCGCTTTGTAGATCGCGATCAATCTGGAACTGGTCGACGCGCAACGAGGAAATATCCGCGATCCACGCGCCGGACGCGTCCGCGTGCGAGACTACGTTTGCCGAGTACGTCGTGCGTCCGTTTCGCGCGCGAAGTCCTGAAATCGTCAAGACCCCTTCTCGATAGGAAACGCGACCCTCAACGTCTTTAAAAGCGAAGGGTAGGTCAAAGGGTTGGCACGACGTCGCGCTTGCGATCGGGGTCGCGTCGAATTGGAGACGCAACTTCTTTTCGTCAGTTCGATAACCGACTCGAATCTGTCCGTTCGTCTTGCCTTCAAGACGCAATTTCTCGAACGACGGCGCGTTCTCGTAATGAACGAGCGCCGAGCGTAGTTCTTCCCCTAGCGGAAAATTACCGACGTTTGCCGTTATCAGAACGCGCCAAGCGTCCGGCGCGAGCGGCGCGCCTCCGATCGCCGGAACCGACGTGAAGAACTGCGGAGGAGCGGGAGAAAGCGCCGCGTCGGGCGATCGTGATTGTCCTGACTCTTTCGCTCGATTGACCGCGTCGAAGTCCGCCGATAGTTGCTCGTACCCCGCGCCGGAGATTACCGAACCAACCGCCGTAATCGACGCCGCACCGCTTTTGCCCGAAAGATTCGAAAACGACCATACGCCGTCCCGCATATAGATTTGCCCGTTGATCGACGTGATCGGCATTGGAAAGAGATCATATTGCAACGAGGCGTTGCGCGCGTTGACCGCCGCTTCGAGTTTGAGGGGATCGTTCGGATAGAGCGCCGGATCGTACAGCAATCTAAAGTTGACGTCGATCAGACCGGTCGGATGGAGGCGTTCCACTTGTATTCGCGCATTTTCGGGAATAGCGACGAGTAATTTGGCGTCGACGGGCACGTCTTTAGCGACGACGTCGACGACTCCGCGCGGAGCGGCGAGAGCATTGAGGAATTGTCCCTGCAGTAAGAACGGGCGCTCTTGCGTCTGCGATTTAAGAGCGAGGTTAAGGGTTCCCGCCTTATCGAGCGAGACGACGCCTTCAAGATTCGAAATTTGATAGGGAAAACGATTGCACGAGAAGTCGACGTTCTTACCGGTAAAAACAATCTTGGCCGGTTTCCAGACGCCTCCCGTTTCCTCGTTCTTTTCGAGCGCCAGTTCGACGTTTGTCGTGGCGGAAAATTGGTAGTCGTCGACAAAGTTTAAAAAGGAATCGATTTGCGCGGCGTCTGCGGCGCCCCCTTCTTTGGCGGAGCGCGCTAGCGATTCGACAATCGCGTTGCTAATGGGCGCGTTTTCAAGATGGCAGAGCGTTGTCGCCGCCGTCGGTTGCCCGAGAGAGCCCTGCTGACGATAGGACGCTGCGATTGAAGTTAAGCCGCACATGCCGGTAGCGCGCGTTATTTCGAAGGAGCCGTTGGCGAGAACGAATCGCGCGTTGAGATCGGAACACGGGTATTTGAGCATCGGCGCGGCGACGAGCGCGTTGACGCATTCTCCCGCGACGCTATAGTCCATTGTGGAGAAGGTCCCGTCGTTGCTACTAACGGCGAATTCGAAGGACGCTTTGCCTTGGAGATTCGTAACGGCGCGATTCAGGTCGCCCATTTGCAACTTTGCGAACTTGTAGAGCGTCGTTAAGTCGAGTTTTTCGACCTCGCCCTGAAGATCCCAGGCGCCTGAGGATATTCGCCCGGATATTTTAAGGGATTCGACGAGGGAATTGCCAGCTTCGACCGAAACGCGCCAATAGGAGTCGACGTTCGCAAAGAATTCGTCGTTGAGCGGTTTAGAGAGCGCGAGCTTTTCAGCGCCCGCGTTTGGCGCGTCGGCGTCGACGGTTGAATTTTCGATACTGGGATCGCTTTCGTCTTCTTCCTGGGCGTCGGTGTTTTGATCGCCTGCATAGACGGGCTCGAATGATATTTTAACGCCTGAAAAAACGGTTTGTTCCCCTCCGTCGTGAAGTATAACGGCGGCGTCAAAGACGTCGACGGGACAAGATCTACCATTTGATTCAGCAGGATAGAGGGTCGTAAAATCGGCGAGCGCCGAATTGAGATTGACGCGCGCGTTAAGTTGCGGTCTTGTGATAACAATCCTGGTTGGCGCCGCTTTGCGTGTGAGCAAAGTTTTAATTTCAACGGGACATTCGACGTATATTTCGTCGGCGGAGAGAATTGGCGTTGCGTTTTCAGAGTTTCGAGGTCGCCAGGCGACGTTTCTCAAT
>CADCOO010000278.1 GCA_902803085.1 uncultured Planctomycetota bacterium | reverse complement strand
TACCAGCGTCTACAGGTCGTCGTCGGGCTCGATACGCATGCCGTGCGAGGATCTGTCGTCTTTGAAATTCGACAGACTCCAGCCGATATGCCGAAGCCGGAAGAGTACAAAAATATCGATCCGCAAAGAAAGGCGCCTCCCGTTCCGCGCGTCGTCGAATCCGACGTTGCGTTCTGTAAAGAAGGCGCGCAAAAACTCCTCGACGAAGGAATCGAAAAACTCGTCTTTTTGCGACATTACACCTACAATTCGAACCACGTTTACACCGACCATGTCAACTGCGATTGGCTCCCAGGCGCGGGCTTCTGCATTCTCGACCTCAAGACGGGCGAGGCGCGCGACCTCCTCTTCGACGAACTCCACAACGGTATGATTCAGCGCTTCGATCTCTCCTACGACGGCGAGAAGATCGTCTTTGACTTCCGCGCGTCCGTAGAGGAGGGCTATCGCATTTACGAGGCTAATCTCGACGGAACCGGGTTGCGTCAGTTGACCTTCCCCGTCGAAGACGAAAAAGAACTAACGCAAAAATACCGGCGCGGCATTTACAATCACGGGACCGACGACATGCACCCGTGCTACCTACCCGACGGCGGAATCGCGTTCGTTTCGACTCGCGCGCAATTCAGCGTGCTCTGCGACTCCTCGGACAACTT
Source organism: uncultured Planctomycetota bacterium (assembly GCA_902803085.1). GTDB lineage: Bacteria > Planctomycetota > Planctomycetia > Pirellulales > Thermoguttaceae > RUG369. The sequence goes on along the minus strand of CADCOO010000278.1, from coordinate 1,487 downwards.
CACCGTAACGAATCTCTATCGAATGAACGCCGACGGAAGCGAGCTAAAGCCGCTCACCTACAGCGCGCTCAACGAATGGTGCCCCGCCGTTCTGCCCGACGGACGCATTATCTACCACCGCTGGGAATACGTCGATAAAGCCGCAGGAAACGCAAAAGCGCTCTGGGCGATCAATCCCGACGGAACAAGTCCAGCCGAAATATACGGCGACAACATTTCGTTCCCGGAATCAATGATGTATCCGCGCCCGATTCCGAACTCCGATAATAAGATCGTCTTCCTGGGAACCTCCCACTGCTGTCCAAACAACGCGTTGGGGACCGTTATCGTTATCGACGCCAAAGACGACGCGCGCGACGTCGAGACTATGAAATACGTTACGAACGACGTTCGAACGTACCATCATAACGGTTTCCACTTCTTGGACGAGAACGGCGAGTACCGGCACGACATGACGGGCGTTCCGGGACGGCTATTTAAGGATCCGTACCCGATTTCGGAAGAGCTGTTTATTGCGTCGCGCAAGCCAGAGGGGCTCGAATGGTCGAATCTTACTGGCTACGACCTCATACTTTTGGATGAAAACGGCGACGAGACGCCCCTCTTTGCCGACGAAAACGCCTCCTGCTGGCACGCGTATCCGATCATAGAACGCGAGACGCCGCCGAGTCGTGCGACGACGATCAACCAGGAATTGGCGGCGAAGAATCTCGCGTTGTGCGCAATTACGAACATTTACGCCGGCATGGAGGGAGTCGAGCCGGGTACGATCAAGTATGTGCGCGTTCTGGAGCAGATCCCGCGCTCGTGGTCGGCGCGCAAAAGTTGGGGCGAGGATCACGAGGGCACGACGCACGCGCACAGCGCGGTCGCAAACGGATCGCTGAGCGTTAAGGCGCAACTGGGCGTCGCGCCGGTCGAGGCGGACGGGAGCGCCGCGTTCTACGTGCCTGCCGATCGCGCTATCTATTTCCAGGCGTTAGACGACCAGTTCCGCGCAATTCAAACGGAACGAACCTACGTCAACTACCGACCCGGCGAACAGCGCGCGTGCGTAGGATGCCACGAAACCCAAAGCGAAGCGCCCCTAACCGCGAGCCCGGTTACCCCAATGGCGCTACGGCGCGAACCGAGCGTTCTGCAACCTCAATGCGCGGAACAAACTGTTGAAATGACCTTCGACTATGATCGACAAATCCAGCCGATCTGGAACGCAAGGTGCGTCTCATGCCACAACGGCGACCCGAACGCGCCCGCCCCCGATATGCGAGGAACCCCGCAGGGCAACTACTCCGTTTCCTACTGGAATCTCGTAAAACTGGCGGAAACCGACGCCCGACTCCTAGGCGAACGAAAATACCGCAACGAAGACGCCGCCAGCAATGGTATCGAGTTCATTAATCCCTATCATTCCGGCGCAATCTCCAGCCCGCTCGCCGCGTGGCTGCTCGGCGACTCCACAATAAAAGAGGCGCCCGAGCCCGCGC
>CADCOO010000277.1 GCA_902803085.1 uncultured Planctomycetota bacterium | reverse complement strand
TTGTTTTTCGTAGATTTTCCACCACCGCGCCGGGACGAGCTGCGCTTTGATCGTCTCTAGGGACGGCGCGCGCCATGACGTCGCAACGCCGTTTATTCCGTCGGGTTCGTGAGATTGCAATTCGTTATTCATAGCGATCAATTAGACTCATCGTTCGGTGTTAGCGTATATTTCCTTCGCCTTACTGCTGAGTAGGAAATCGTCTCCTGGCCGCACCTTGCTCTTTTTCTTGGAGTCGCGCCCGTTTTCCGCGAGGAAATCCGACATTTCGCGTTGCTTTTTGCGTTCCTTTGCAAAAACGTCTTCTTTTTCCTCGCCTTCTTCCTCTTCGTCGTCGATTTCAAACGCTTCCGACTGTTCGACGCCCTTTTCTTTACCTTTGAAGACGGAACACCCCGTCGCGGTAAAGACCGCGCCGCCTAATAGCATGAACGTAAGCGTTTGGCAGAATCTTCTGCGCGTTGGCGATTCTTGATTGTTTTTCATTTTCCCATCCATCTATCTTTCCTATTTTGAAACGCAACTACAGCGTCCTACTCATTATTTCGGCATACCAAGACGTTTTATTGAATAAAATCGGTAGAATCGGAAGAACTCTTAAAAGGCGTTTTGTTAGAGTTCGTCGGAGTGAAAAATGACAATCAATGATTCCGGCGTAATGGAAGTCTAGCTAAGATATTAACTTAGAGTTAAGCAACGATAATGATAGAAGGAAGCGTTAAGCGTCTGAAAGCTCATGAATTTCGAGAAAGCGTCGATCTTCTGTCTTGTTCACTTTGATCTTGGTTTACATTGATTGCCGTTACTATAGCGCGCTCAGATAAGACGGACGCTTGCTTCTAGTTATCGCCCGTCGAATCGCTGGTTCGACTTAATGAGTTTTGCGCGTTCATACGGATTTGCCGCGTCAAAACATATTGACAGACTCCCCCTGGATTAAGTACAGTGCCGCCCACTAAGAGGTCAAGGGGCTCAGTTAGGCGGCCTATGGCGAGGCTGGCCAATAGGCTCATTGGAAGGCGACGTCGGGTGAATGTATGACACGTTTTTTTACCAACTTCTATCGCGATCTGAAAGTTCTCTATTCTCTAGCGATTAAACGCGGACGCGGCGCAACAGCTGAGGAGCGTTTAGAGTCGTTCTATTCCGGGCAGGCGGAGGAGTACGACCATTTTCGTCGCCAATTGCTCACGGGCCGCGAGGAGCTCATGAGTTCGTTGGCACCGGAACCAGGCGCGGTTTGGGTCGACATGGGTTGCGGGACGGGCTCTAATCTTGAACTTCTACCTAAGGAGGGACTCGCGCAATTGCAGCGTGCGTATATGATCGATTTAACGGAATCGATGCTCAAAGTTGCGGAGGCGCGCATTTCTCGAAACGGATGGCAGAACGTAACGACGCGTCGCGCGGACGCGACAGAGCCTTGGGGTTTGGAAGAACCGGTCGACGTCGTGTTCTTTTCCTATTCCCTTTCGATGATACCCGACTGGTTCGCGGCGCTCGATCGCGCGTACGAGGCGCTCAAGCCCGGCGGTCTGATAGGGGTCGTCGATTTTTACATTGCTCGTAAACCCCCCTACAATATTCGCTCGAAGCAGAGTTTTTCGACGCGCTGGCTGTGGCCTCTTTGGTTCTCGTTCGACAACGTTTTTCTTTCGAGCGACGTTTTGCCGTATCTTGAAAGGAAATTCACAGAGGTTAAACTAATTGAACGCGCGGATCGTATGCCGTACTGCCCCTTCTTTTGGAAGAAGACGCCGCGCTTTGTATTTATAGGTCGCAAGTCGTCGTAACGGCGCGCGCAGGTTTAACGTTGTACCGAATGAAAATAGAGGCACAAGAGATGAAATATAATGATCGACTTTTCACGCTCGCGACGGTCGTTCTGGCATTCGCGGCAGTTTGTGGCGCTTCGCTTGTAGCGGCCGAGAACGAACTGTGTCGCGCGGCGATCTATCGCGGTCCCGGCGCGAGCGACACATGCGCGCAGGCGTCCCTCGAAATACTCAATAGCGCGCCTAATTGCGAAGCGAAGTTCGTTTCGGCGGAAGAGATTCAGCATGGCGCGCTGAAAGATTTCGACGTCGTGCTTTTCCCCGGCGGCACGGGTAGCGGCGAACGTCGCGCGCTCGGCGAGTCCGGGTGGCGCGAGCTTCGCGCGTTTTTGGAGAACGGCGGCGGCTACTACGGCACTTGCGCCGGCGGATATATGGCGCTTTATAGTAGCGAACGAGAAGAAGGTCGACTCATTAACGCCGAACTTCACGACGACGCCTGGGAACGCGGTGAGAAGACGCTTGAAATCGAAATGACGGAGGAAGGACTTGATCTTTTCGGAAAGGAATTCTCCGGCCGTTTGAACGTCTCGTACCAGAACGGTCCCATTATTGTCCCAGCGAACTACGATAAGCTTGAGCCGTACCGCGTTCTGGCGTATTTCCGCACGGAAGTCGCAGAGAACGACTCTCCCGTCGGCGTTCAAATCGACTCGCCCGCGATTGCTTACGGACCATACGGGAAAGGTCGCGTTCTCATTTGCAGTCCACACCCCGAACTAACGCCGAATATGAACGTTCTCGTTCCCAAGCTCGCACGATTTGCGGCGAATAAATAACGTCTCGTTTGTTTCCGATTCAATAAACAAGCGTCGTCCTCTAAGTTGAGGGCGACGCTTTATTTTGCGTTTGTTCACCGTCGAATTATCGCGCGACAATAGTAATAGCGTCGGGGGCAACCTCTTCAACGACGCCGTCGATTGACGCGTGGAGATCAGCGCCTAGCGCGGGCTTGCCGTCCGCAACCGGTCGGATAGCGATCGGCTGTCCTCGTCCCACGCTGTCGCCTTTCTGAACGATAGGAGCGCAAGGCGCGCCTATGTGCTGACGCAACGGCAACACAACCTTTTTCGGCTGATATGATTTCGTCAAAAGGGGACCCTTATTAACGAAAGAATCAAGACCAATGCGTTGCATGAGCCGTTTGGTCGGGGTTTTGCGGAAGGCGAGAAGTAAGTCGGCGCGTTCCGGATGGAAGGGGGGATTAGTCCAGCGTTTCTTTTCAGCAAGAATGCGCGCTTTATTTTGATGATTAACGCCGCGCGGGTCGAGCCCTTCCGGACAGGAACAGTAGCTACAAAGATTGCACTCAGAACAGAATTGCGTGCCCGCGACGTCGGCTTCGCGCGAAGAATTGAAGCCGAGACTTCGCATAGCGCGATGCGGCTCTATCGGATGCCCTAACATATATCGTGGGCATAGCTCCGTGCAACGCGAACACTGATCGCATGCAGCGCGTCCGACGCGCATTGTTTTGTTCCAGTCCCAACTCTTGCGCTGAACGATAAAGTGATCGCTCGGTAGAACAATGAGACCTCCGGTCGTTTTCGTAATCGGCATAGCGAGATCGTCGACGAGTCGTCCCATCATGGCGCCGCCGACAACGTAAGCCGGATTGGGAATCGTCGCGCCTCCAGCCAGCTGAAGCGCTTCGGCGAGCGTTGTTCCTAATGGAACGCGGACGGTCGAAGGATTAGCGACGGCGCCCGCGATTGAAACGAATTTATCAACCACGGGCGTTTCGCCGACGTTGGCCACGTTGAATGCCGTTTCGACGTTCATAACGACGGCGCCAACGGAAAGAGGAATCGCGCCGGGCGCGATAACGCGTCCCAGGGTGAGATAGACGAGAATGAATTCGTCCCCGGACGGGTAAACGTCTGGTAGTGGAGCAACGCGCATATAGCCGGGTAGAGCCCGTTGCATGGCGTCGACGACGTCCTTGTACTTTTCCTTTATTCCGATCACGGCTTCTTTAGCGCCTACCAGGGCGACGGCGCGAGCCAGCCCTTCAACGATTTTGTTAGCGTCGTTGCGAATGAGCTCCTTGTCCTTATGGAGAAGCGGTTCGCATTCCGCGGCATTAAGAACGACGGTATCGGCTTTGCCGGAGAGCTTAACGTGGGTAGGAAACCCAGCGCCCCCAGCGCCAACGACGCCAGCGCGCGCAATATCTTCTTGTATGATCGTCATAATCTTGTATTCCTATCGAGGCAAACGTTCTCGAGCCTGAAATCAGGACGTTACCGCCTTATTATAGTTTCGCGCGCTGAATTAACGCGCAAAAAAGGTCGAACGAGGGTAATTTCACCGCCGTCGCGTTATATTGTGGGCAACTTTTATCCATTTTAACGCGGGAACGGTTTCCTTCAATCCGGGGATTTACTTGGCAATCATTCTCCAGCACCGGTGAATATGCTTATTACGAAAATCGTCGGGTATAGTTCGATTGGTAATTTCACGGAAGTCGTAGAGGTCGGCAAGCGCCTCTTCGTCAAGTTTGAACTTTCGGAAGTTATTAGAGAAGTAGACGACGCCGCCCGGTCGCATTCTCGTCGCGAGAATACGTAGCATTTCGACATGGCGACGCTGTACGTCCCAATCGTCGTCGGTCGATTTGCTATTGGAAAAAGTAGGCGGATCGCAGACGCAGAGATCGAAATTCGATTCCTTAATCCCGAATGGCCGTTCCGGTAAGACGCCTCGCGCGCGCCTGTCGTCGTTTCTCATTTTGAAATACTTTTTACGATCGCCAAGATCCCGTTTTTTCGAATAGCGAGCGCGTCGGTTCTGAGCGCCAACCTCTTCGGCCGTTTCGATTATGAGCTTGACGACGTCGGGATTGCGGTCTGACGCCGCCGGAATCGCTTTGAGGAATCGTATGACGTCCGATTTAACGAGTCGATGTTCGCAGGGGCGCAAACGCTCCTCCCCGTCTTCATGAATACGCGATTTCGTTAGCAGACCGTTGCAGTCGAGATTCTCTTCACACCAATCGAGATAGGTGGGGGAAAGATCGACCGAGACCGTCGACGCCGCGCCGCCGTCCGCCGCGTAGCAGGTGAATGAACCGGAATAGCAGAAGAGATTTAAAAAGCGTTTGTCTCGCGCCTCTCGTCGCACCATGTCGCGCGTTTGACGATGGTCTAAAAAAAGCCCGACGTCGAGGTAATCGGTCATGTTGCAAAGAAAGGTCAGTCCCCCCTCGCGAACGGAAAAGACTTTGCCCGATTCGCGAAGCTTTTCATACTGCGAATCGCCGCGTTGGCGCGCGCGCCGTTTGAGAAAAACGTTCTCGCTCGGCACGTTCATAATCTCAGCGGCGGTCGCTACCATTTTATCGAGCCAGAGCCGGTGTTGGCCCGGCGTGCGATCGTCGGGTCGTTCGTACTCGGCAATGTGAAGCCACTTGCCCTCAAAGAAATCAATTGCAAGAGGAACTTCCGGCAAATCTCGATCGTAAAGTCGATAACAAGTGATTCCCCTCGCCGGATAGCGTCGCAAATGGCGAGCGCGATTGGCGAGGCAACGTCCAAACTCCGTCGCTTGTCTATCGGCGTACTCGTCGAGGGGGGCAAAAACCGGCGCCAACGCAAGGTTTCCTTTCGGTTCGGTCGTATCTTGAACAAGGGAATTTGCGTTCTCATCAGGAAACTGTTTGGAGGCCTCCGCGCATTTAGGCGGTCGCGGTCCGAGAAACTGATAATAGACGCATTCAATTCGGCTATTGTAGAGCTTTCTTCTTCTCGTCGCCTCGCGTCCAACGACTTTTTCGAAGTCTGGCCAGTTGGTAATAATGAAATGACTCCAAGTTGGCAGCTTCGAGAGAACGGCGGGAATCGATTCGTAGAGAGTCGCTAATTCGCGCATTTCGCCGATGCGGTCTCCGTAAGGAGGATTGCCGACGACGCAACCGTACTCTCGGTCGTCTTGAAGGTCGAGAAAGTCGCGCTGAAAGAAAAGGACGTCGTTTTCCACGCCGGCGAGTTTGGCGTGGCGACGAGCGAAATTAAGCGCTTCCGCATCGATATCGGACCCGTGAATCTTTTCCTCTAAGGGAGGCAAAATAGCGGCGCGCGCTTCTTCTCGAGCGTTTTGCCACA
>CADCOO010000276.1 GCA_902803085.1 uncultured Planctomycetota bacterium | reverse complement strand
TTCGACGATATTTTCGTCGAGCCTCCTCAGGAAATTCGCGAACGATTTGGCGCCGATACGCCGTCGGAGCCGTCGTCGCTACTAGGCGCCCTGAGCGCCTTCGGCGAAGACATTTCCTTTTTAGGCGCGGGTCTGTATGATTACGGCGGCGCGCATTCTCTCGACGAGCAGGTCGCTCGCATGAATTTCTTTCATAACGAGGGCGCCGTCGCGGATCGTAGCGCGAGCGCGCTCGAGGCGCTTGCGCGCTACCAAGACGCGGCGGCGCGCGTTTCCGGCATGGACGTGGCGCTCGCGTCCATCTATCGCGACGATTCCGCCGTTGCGCGCGCATGCTATCTCGCGGCGTTAACGACTGGGCGCAAGCTCGTCGTTATGTCGACGACCGTTAGTCCGGAGTCGCGCCGTTTGGTCGAGCGTTATGCGTCGGCGGGGCTTATTGAGCTCCGCGTCGTAGGCGAGCGAGACGGCTTGACGGATCTCGACGAATTGGCTTCTCTTTTGAAAACGCCGGACATAGCGGATCAAGTAGCGGCGACGGTAACGCAGTATCCGAACTTTTACGGCAATCTTGAGCGAATGAATCAGGTCGTAACGCTTGCGCGGTCGGTTGGCGCGCTTGCGATCGCGCTCGTAGAGCCTTGCGCAGCGTCGGCGTTGAAATCGCCTCGCCATTGGGGGTTCGACCTCGTCGCGTGGGACGCTCGCCGCGCGACGTCCGACGAACGATCGAGTAGGGCTCACTTGGGTTTTATCGCGATAACGAACGATCTTCTCCGTGCGCTGCCGACGCGTTTTCTTACCGCGCTTGAGGACGAGGAGGGCGCAAGCGTTTTGCGTTTGACGTTCAGTTCGGATCGTGTTTCCGCCTCTCGGGACGGCGTTATCCCGGAGGACGGGTATCGCGCGCTTCTTGAATTGGCGAGGCTGGCGTTCGTGGACGAACGCGATCTTGCGCTTGGCTCGGCGCTTTCGCGCAATCTTGCAAGTTACGCTCGCGAAGAGTTGGCGAAGGCGGGCTTTGATTTTCATCACGCGGCGCCGTTTTGGCGAGAGTTTGCTGTGAAGGTCGACGATCCAGTCGGCATGAACGCGTACTTGCGTCGCTGGGGAATAGTCGGCGGCTTCGAACTTCAAGACGGTCTTCTCCTGGCGTTTACGGAAAAGCGCGCTCGAGAAGAGATTGACGAATTAGTCTACTTTATGAAGGAATATCAGTTCGGCGGCGCGAGTTAGTCGCGCGTCGTCGCCGTTCACAAGGAGAAATTTCATGCCGACTTCGACGCAGTTCGTTGCTTCCAACGGTTTTTCCGCACCGATTCGCGCGGCGGCGTTCGATATGGACGGGCTTATGTTCGACACGGAGACCGTCTATTGGAATTCTGCGACGGAGTTGCTTCGTCGTCGCGGTCGTCGCTATACGCAGGAAGTTCGGGACGCTATTATGGGGCGTCCACCCGAATTTTGCATGAAGTATTTTATCAAGACGTACGGTCTCGCGGACGATTGGCAAGAGTTACGTCGCGAGTCTGAAGAGTTGAATCTCTTCTTTCTTCGCCAGGGCTATGCGACGACGCCAGGGCTGTCGACTCTTCTCGACGAACTTGAGCGTCTTTCGATTCCGCGTTGCGTGTGTACGGGTAGCGCTCGCTATTTTGTCGACGAAGCCTTGAAGAAGGACGGGCTTGGCGAGCGGTTTGAATTCGTCATAACCAGCGACGACGTTGCGCGCGGCAAACCGTCGCCGGACATATATCTTGAAGCGGCGCGTCGATTGAACGTCGAGCCGCGCGAAATGCTCGTCTTGGAAGACAGCGCGTCGGGTTGCGAATCGGCGCTTTCTTCGGGCGCGATCTGTTGTATGCTTCGCGCTTCTCATAACGCGACGTTCGATTTTTCGCGCGCCGCGATGGTAGTCGAGCGATTGGACGCGCCGCCGCTATTAGATCTTTTGCGCGCGCGCTAATCTTTGTAATCGCGCTTGACGCGAATGCGGAAATTGTTTAGAGTCGTCGAAGAGTAACTCGACGTTATTTGCGGAGAAAATGAGCGTTCGATGGATATATTAATACTAGGGGGCGGCACGGTCGGCGGATATATCGCCAAGCGCTTGAGCGAGCAGAATCACGACGTGACGGTTGTCGAGCGTCGTCGGGACGCGGCGAACGAAGTCGATCAGCACGATATTCGGGTCGTAATTGGAGACGCGTTGCAATCGGCGGTTCTCTTTAAAGCGGGCGCAACGACGGCGGACGTTTGTTTTGCGCTGACGAGCAGCGACGAAGCGAATCTGCTGGCGGCTAGCGTGGCAAAGGGAATGGGGGCGCGACGCGTCGCGGCGCGGGTTAATTCTCTTGCGTATCGCGACTACATGACGTTCGACTATCGCCGTCATTTTTTAATCGATCGCTTTTTGAGTCAGGACTACCTCACGGCGATCGAATTAGCGCGCCGGATTCGAGAGCCGGGCGCTATGTTGATCGAGCATTTTGCGACCGGCGAACTCGAAATGCAGGAAGTCGTGGTTATGCGCGAGTCCAGTATGACGGGCAAGCGTTTAGCGGATTTAAAAATGCCGCGCGAGGTTAGAGTCGGAGCGATAACGCGCGGTTGGGACGCGCACATAGCGTCTGCGGACGACGTTATCGAGGTAGGCGATCGCGTAACGCTCGTTGGTTCGCGCTCCGAGGTAGAGTCGGCGAAGAAGGCTCTTTTAATCGGCTCGGTCAAGCATCCGTACGTGGCGATTATCGGGGGCGGCGAGATCGGTTTGAATCTCGCGAACATTCTGATTCGTCGCGACTATACGATTAAGATTCTGGAGCGCAGTTACGATCGTTGTCAGTACCTTGCGCAACATTTTTCCGATCGCGTGACAATAGTTCGCGGAGACGGTCGTCGTCGTTCTGTTTTGGACGAGAATGGAGTCGGGGACGCTGATTTCGTTATAGCGTGCGCAGGGGACGACGAGTATAACATTCTGGCGTGCGTCGAGGCGATGGAGTTGGGCGCGACGACGCGTTTGGCGATCGTTAAGCACGCGGATTATGCTAGCGTCGTAGGCAAATTGGGCGTAACGGAGGCGGTGAGTCCTTACGAAGTCATGGGGCGCCAAGCGGAAGGCTTTACGCACGCCGGCGCGCTGGTCTTTCAAAATTCGACGCTTCTTGCCGGTACGATCCAGGTGGTCGAGCTTGAAGTTCGCGAGAATTCGACGGCGACGCGCGCCCCGTTGCGCGAACTAAATCTTCCGAAACCAAGCCTAATTGCGGCGGCGATCCGCAATAATTCGACGCTCATCCCTCACGCCGATTTCGTATTCGCGCCGGGGGACGCCGTCGTTGCTTTCGCCGAATTGCGGGACGTTCCCGCGCTTGTTAAGTTATGTGAAGAGTAAAATCCATGGTAATCGCGCGTAGCGTGAAGAGAAGGATCGAATGAAACGCACAGGTATTTTTCCGAAAGGATTTGTGGCGCTTCTTGCGCTGTCGCTAGCGACGTTGACTTTTGTCGGGTGCGCGACGGGTTCGCGCGAGGCGGAAGAGTATTGCCGCGCGGGCATGGAAAGACTGTCCGAGAACGACGTCGAAGAGGCTGTCAAATGCTTTCGGAAAGCGCTGGAAATATCCCCGCGTTTCGCAACGGCGTACGTCGGTTTAGGAGAGGCGCAATTGCGCGCGCAGGACTATGCGGAAGCTGAGAAGTCTTTCAACGCGGCGCTCGATTTGGATTCGCGTCTAATGGCGGCGCGTAGCGGTCGCGGCGAAGCTCGGTTGGGAACCAAGAATTACCAGGGGGCGATCGACGACTTTAACGAGACGCTCGACGTCGATCCTACGCGTTTGCAGGCGCTCAGTAACCGCGGTTATGCGTACGCGCAACTTGGGCGGTTTGACCAAGCGCTCGCCGATCTTGATCGTTGCGTCGAGCTGGCGCCCAGTCAGCCCGCCTACTACGTCAATCGCGCTAGCGTTAGGTTTAAACGCGACGAATTCGCCGAAGCGTTTGAAGATATGGACGCCGCGATCGAGTTAGAACCGCAGAATCCTTACAATTACGTTACCCGCGGAAGAATCGCCAAGGCGTCGGGACGTTGGGACGACGCTTGCGCCGATTTCACAAAGGCGATTGAGCTCGACGCCAACTGCTTGCCCGCGTTGAAATTTCGCGGACAGTATTACATGGGCGTCGGTAAGTGGGAGGAAGCGAGCCGCGATATTGATCGCGCGCTTAAACTCGATCCAAGCGACGAGGAAGCGCAGGGCAATCGCGCGACAATAATCGCCAATCTTGGCGTTCGCGGAGACGCGGGAGGAGAAACGTCGGAAGACGTTGACGCCGCCGCAGCGAGTGAAAACGAGCGATAACGCGCCGACGCGTTGGAGAAAAAGCTTATGGCGAGAGAAAACTTTACAGACGAATTGTTGCGCGCCTCGGTCGCCTACGTCAAAGGCGTTGGTCCGAGTCGCGCGGAAGTTCTCGCGAAGCTTGGACTACGACGCGCGATCGATCTCCTCTTCTATTTCCCTCGCGACTACGTGGAAATTCGCGTTAAGCGCGACCTCGACCAATTAGACGACGCGTCCGTACAATCGGTAATCGGCGTTATCCATGATTTCCGTTCCGTCGGGACGCGTCGCGGCGTTCTCGTCAAGGCGTTTCTTAACGTTCGCGGAAAATTGGCGACGCTTCTCTGGTTTAACGCGCCGTACGTGATGAACTCCTTTCGCGTCGGGCGCCCTCTCATGGTTACCGGCAAGCCGAAGTTTGAAAAAACGAAATGGCAGTTTTCTCACCCGACGTTGACCTTTCTTGACACGGATCTTTCCGTTCCTTTCAAGCTCGACCAGGAAGAAGGCGAAGTTTCAGACTATGCCGAGCCGGATCAGCAGGACGCTCAGGAGGAATTCTACGTTTTGCCGATTTATCACCTTACCGAAGGGATCAATCAGGCCCAAATGCAGAGAATCACGAAAAACGCGATTCAAACGCTACCAGACGTTCTGCCGGAGGCGTTGCCTCAGTCTTTGCTCGACGCGCGCGCGCTTCCTTCTATCGCCGACGCAGTTCGTAAAATCCACTGGCCGCACGTCGTCGCCGAAGCGTCCGTCGCGCGCAAACGCTTTGCCTATCAGGAATTGCTCATTCTTCAGCTTGCCCTAGCGCTCTGCAAGGCGCGGAGGCTCGTTAATATGCGCGCTCCTGCGCTCGTCAACTCCGCTAAAATCGACGCTAGAATTCGAAGACTCTTCCCATTTGAGTTGACGGAAGCGCAAAACTCTGCAATTAAGGAAATCGTCGACGATATGGCGCGACCGTCCCCGATGAATCGACTTCTCCAGGGCGACGTCGGAAGCGGCAAGACGGCGGTCGCCATTTACGCCGCGCTACTTGCCGTAGCGAATGGCGCTCAGGCCGTTCTCATGGCGCCAACCGAAACGCTAGCGCGCCAGCATTTGCAATCTCTTGAAGAACGACTGCGCGGAAGCGCGACTCGAATAGCTCCCATTCTAGGCGGACAAAAGCCCTCGGAACGCGCGCGAATTCTTGCGTCGATCGAATCCGGGGAATCTCAGATTATCGTCGGTACGCAAGCGCTCGTGTGCAATGAGATCAAATTCAAACGGCTAGGGCTCGTTATCATTGACGAACAACATAAGTTTGGCGTGAAGCAGCGCGCGGCGTTAAAATCATCTCTCGATCCAAATCTTGAACCCCATTATCTTGTAATGACCGCCACACCAATCCCGCGTAGCGTTGCGATGACGCTATTCGGCGACCTTGACGTTTCCGTCATGAGAGGACTGCCGCCGGGAAGAAGCGTTACGAAGACGGCGTTGCTTACGGAACGAACGCGAGCAAGTTGGTGGAATTTTGTGCGACAGCGTCTCAATGAAGGTCGCCAAGCGTACGTAATTGTCGCGCGACTTGACGGCGGCGTCGAGCAGGCGGAGGAATTGAATCTCTGGGACGAACCCTCAGAACCAAGCGACGAGAAAGAACTCGCTCTGAACTCTCTGAACGAAGAACGGGAGGAACAACAGACGGGCGCTCGTCTGAAGACGGTTTGGAGCGTCTACAAGGAACTGTCCGAAGGAGAGCTTAAGGGCTACCGATTAGGAATACTGCACGGGCGAATGTCGTCGCTGGAAAAGGAATCGGTTATGCGCGAATTTCGCGCCGGAGAGATTCAAGTCCTGGTGGCGACGGTCGTCGTCGAAGTCGGCGTCGACGTTCCCAACGCAACCGTGATGACGATAGAAGACGCCGATCGATTCGGTCTTGCCTCTCTCCATCAGCTCAGAGGGCGCGTCGGACGCGGCGAATACCCCGGATATTGCGCGGTCGCGCCGACGGAATATAAAGACGCTCAAGTCAAGGCGGATCTCAAGCCGACAAAGAGCAAGAGCGCGAAGACGAAGGATCGCGAAACGTCGACCGTGACGAAACGCGAGGAAGCGCTTGAGCGATTGACGTTTTTTACGACGACGACGGACGGTTTTGAGCTAGCGGAACATGATTTTCAGAGTCGCGGCGCCGGGCAACTTTTCGGCGCAAAGCAACATGGTTCGACTGCAATGCGCATTGCTAATATAGCGCGCGATCGGGAGATTCTCGAAGAAGCGACGCACGACGCGCGTTCTATAATCGCTGCCGATCCCGGGTTGACCGCGCCAGAATTGGCGTTGTTGCGGCGTCAGGTTCTCGCGCGCTACGGTAACGAACTCGACCTGGGAGACGTGGGGTAAATTTCATCGGAACGACAAAACGTAATTGCGATTTTGAGCGAGCTGTCGTTCGGATCATGGTAGATTTGTAGTGTTGTTTAACTATTTTAGTCATTTTTGTATTTTTACTACTTTCATAATAGCAAAATTGCGATATAATGATTAGATCTGACTCGTGTCGGGATTGTTTTAGGTAGCGTCTTCCGTCGCTAGATTGGATTGAGACGCGTTTATTCGTTTTTGTCGAACGACGCCCCTCGTCGTGAGACGAATATTTGCAGGAAGGAGGGGGGTTCAAGAGATTCATATTAGGATAAGCCTCTTTGGCGCTTGTTCCTTGCGCTAGCGCGCGTTTTTCTGCTTTCTTTTCTGCCGCGTCCTTCTTTGACGGCTTTTATACTTCCGAATAGCGAACGCCTTCCCCAATATGCGACCTGAATTTGGTAAAAAACAGGAGCGTACAAAAATGATCCCCGACGCGGTTGAATGATTCTGCAGAACGCCTCTGTAGACTCTTGTCTTCTGCGCAAAGGATTTGGGTTTAATATTTGGTAGACGCTTCTTTCTGTCGGGCGCTTTATCGTTGGGCGTTCTCTGCACAGGCGGCTTCGGGTGAATTACCTTTCATGCGGTTGCGAGAAGGAAGTTGAATGGACAATAAATGAAAGGTAGAAAAAATGGATATGAGAAATCAACGCGGTCGAGGAACTCAGAGCGGTTCGTCAGCAGGACGCGTTAACGGAAGATATTCGGACGCGAGTTCGAGTAGACGTCAGGATTATGGCGGCGGCTCGTCCAGTTACGATTCTGGTTACGGAACTCGAGGGTTCGCGGATCGACGCAATTCCTCTAATTCAGGAGGCGGATACGGAGCTCGTCCGAGCGAACGCGCTAATTCCGGATTCGGCGCCGCGCGCGGCGTCAAGAAATACAACCCATTAGCGCCTAAGAAGCCCGGGGTAGCGCAGGCGCGCGTCGTCGCCGCAAAAGACGAAACCGGTGAAATTTGTTTTGAACGCATGACCGGCGCTCTTGAGCTCCATCCCAACGGTTACGGTTTTATTCGAGATCCGAGGGCGAGCTATGTTCGGCAGCTTACAGACCCCTTCTTATCGAGCGGCGTGGTCGATCGTCTTCGCCTCCATGAGCGCGAGGGCGTAGAAATGGTAACGCGTATTCGTCCTCGACGCGGCGCGGTGGGACCGCGCGTTATGACTGTCGAAGAGGTCGGAGGTTTGGATCCGCGCATGTACGAAAAAGGGCTCGTGCCGAATTTTGACGAACTTGAACCGGTTACTCCGTGCGTACGGTTGTCGCTCGTTCCGGACGAATTGCCGCCGGGAGCGCCGCCTCTTCCCATGTCGATGCGGATCATGGATCTCTTGACCCCGCTAGGCAAGGGACAGCGCGCTCTGATCGTGGCGCCTCCCCGCTCTGGCAAGACGGTGCTTCTTCAAGATATGTGCCAGGCGATGACGACTTTGCACCCGGAAATTAAGACGATCGTCCTCTTGATCGACGAACGTCCGGAAGAAGTAACGGATTTCCGCCGCTCAGTCGCGGATTCGGTTGAGGTAATCTCGAGCAGTCTTGACTGCGAGCTAGAAAGTCATATTCGCGTCGCTCGTTTTGTAACGAAGCGTTGCAAACGATTGGTTGAAGCGGGCAAGGACGTCTTTCTGCTCATCGACTCGATAACGCGGCTTGCTCGCGCGTTCAATAAGTGGGTTGGCAATACGGGTCGTACTATGACGGGCGGGGTTGATATTCAGGCGATGGATATTCCGAAGAAGATCTTTTCTTCCGCGCGCTACGTCGAGAAGGAAGACCCCGAGGGCGGTTTCAAACCGGCGGGCTCCTTGACGATCGTCGGGACGGCGTTGATCGATACTGGCAGTCGTATGGACGAACTGATTTTCCAGGAATTCAAGGGGACGGGAAATATGGAGCTCGTTTTGGATCGAAATCTCGCGGAACGCCGAGTCTGGCCGGCAATCGATCTGACGAAATCCGGCACGCGACGTGAAGAACGTTTGCTTACGGAAGCCGAACGACAAGCGGCAAACGCGATGAGGCGCGTTATGTCCGATCGTCGCATGAGTTCGGTTGAAGCGATGGAGCAAATGCAAGCGTTCTTTATGAAGTACGATACGAATGCGGAGCTCCTTGCGAGGAATTTCAACTCGAGATTCTAAGCGAGAGTCGCTAAGGAAAGACGTTTGTCAATTTGAATAATGGAAGAGATAATGAGCATGCAATCAGAGCCTCTGAAAAAAGCGGTCGTTCTGGCGGCCGGCAAGGGCACGCGCATGAGATCCGAACTCCCCAAAGCGCTTGCGCCCGTCTGCGGGCGGCCGATGATCTTTCGAACGTTGGACGCGCTTGATCAGGTGGGAATCGACGAAATAATCGTGGTTGTCGGCTATCGCGGCGATCTTGTTCGCGAGGCGTTGCGCGATCGCGCCAACGTTACTTTTGCCGTACAGACGGAATTGCTAGGCACGGGACACGCCGTTATGTCGTGTCGCGACGCGTTGCGAGGGTTTGAGGGGCCCGTCTTTATCGTCGCGGGCGACAATCCCATGTTGCAGAGTTCGTCCGTCGAGCGACTTTTCCAGGAGTACGCAAAAGCAGGGGACGTCTCTTGCGTCCTCGGTTCCGTCTATAAGGAAGAGCCCTTTGGCATGGGACGAATTCTCCGGAACGCTAACGGCGACTTTGTCGGCGTCGTCGAAGAGAAGGACGCGACTCCCGAACAGAGATTGATCAAAGAAGTCAATATGAGCTACTACGTGTTCCATACGCCGTCGCTTCTCGATTCCCTCGGCGAACTCCGCGCCAATAACGCGCAACGCGAGTACTATATCACGGACGTTCCGAAAATCATGCTAGATCGCGGCCAAAAGATTTTGGCGGCGCCCGTCCTTCAATCAATCGAGGCGCTTGGCGTGAATACTCCGGAGGAACTCGCGCTCGTGGAAGAGACGTTGCACAAGATGGGAAGTCGATAATCGTCGAACCAAACTCGTCGCGTAAAAAGTTTTTCGATTTCGATTGAACTCGACCGGTTGAGTTGGTCGATAAACGATAAGCCGCAAGGATATTTGCTTCCAGCGAATCGACCGACGCGCAAGAATTTTATAATTTGCGGATTTTTGCTGTAGATCCGTCAGGCGCCTCGCCGATAAACGGACTAGCAAAAAAGCCGAAGACGCAAAATGAAAGATTGCGGAGTCGCGCGGTATAACATCGAATAAACCGAAACGCGATACGATCGTCTTGGTACGACGGCGAGTAACGTTTCATATCACGGAGGAGAAACGCGATGCGTAGATTCATGCT
>CADCOO010000275.1 GCA_902803085.1 uncultured Planctomycetota bacterium | reverse complement strand
GCTTGCTGAGAATCTTAAGAAGGAGCAGGACGTCGTTCTAGAGCAACTTCGCGACGTTAACCTTCGCCTCGCGAACGCCCCCGCGACCCCCGCGACTCCGATCGTTTCCACTCCGACCCCGTTCCAGATTCCGGCGGCGAACCAACTGCCGAATCTTGCGAACGCGACGCTTCCCAACTCCGATCTCTCCGTCAAGACGCAGAAAGTACAACAAGCGGTTCAGCTCCTGCGCGAGGCTGGTCTGACGCAACTTGCGGGCTATGCGGCGAATGAAATTCCGCGCATGGCGTCGCCGAACTACGTGGAGACGCCGCTCACGCCCGGCGCGTGGGCGGAAGGCTCCGGGCTAGCTGAAGAGCGATACAATCCGTTCCAGCAGATATCGGCAAAAGACGTCGAGGGGATAACCGGTTCGATCGACGAACTCAAGAAGCGCGTCGATTCTCTCGCGGAGACGCTCGCGAACGTTGAAACGCAACTCAAGCTTCTCACGCGTCAGCAGGTTTCCGGTTACGTCCCCACCGCGCAGCCGTCGCCCGAAGCGTCGGCGTCCGTTCCTGCTTCGGAACCGGAATCGCCCGCAACGTCTGCGCCCGAACCGACCGCCGAGCCCGTAGCGGAATAAAAATAACGCTTGACTCGCCCAGAGCGAGTCAAGCGCCGTTGAATCCCTTGCGCGCGCAAGACGCGTTTTAAGGACGTTCGAGCCTCGCGTTCGAATCGTCCTTTTTCTTTTTGCCAACCTTGACGTCGACGGCGTCCTTCAAGATACGCTCTAATTTTGTCTTCTGCTTCTCGGTAAGGATTTCGAGCAACTTTTCGTTGCGCTCTTCCGTGAGACGATCGATTCGCGCCTGCAGTTGCGATATTTCATTATGATACTCCTCCTCGATCCGATAGATATCCTTCGTTTGGCGCGAAGAGAGCCCAAGCGATCCCCAGCGGGCCGGCAGTCGTCGACTGAATTCGGCAAAGGCGGGTAGGAGTCGAGCGAGCTCCGGCGCGACGCGTTTAAATTCACGCTCGAGCGCGAGAAAGTCAAGATTATGCTCGCGCAGGCTTTCGGCGATTTTTGCGTCTCGTTGGGGATCGTAAGGTTGAGTTCGCCGTTTCGGGGCTCCGTCGTAGTCTTCGTCTTCTTCCTCGTCGACTGCCGACTCCGATTCGTCGTCCTCGTTCGTCGGCAAATCGCGCAGGAAGGCCGGTAAAGTCGGTAGTTTGGGCGGAGTTTGGTCTTGCGCGCGCGTTCCGCCTGCGTATAATCCAAGAGGAGCGATTATCGCTATCGCGACGAACGCGCGTAACAGAAAACGACGTGTCATGGGACGCATTCCTAATCGATCCGAGGATTCGCGCGTTTAACTTCGGATCTTGGTTACGTGTTTTGGCGCTTCAATAAGAACGGTGGCGCCAGGCTGGACGGAATCGGTAATCCACGCGCTGGAACCGATCGTCGCGCCCTTGCCGATAACAACGTCGCCGCCCAAAATAGTCGCGTTCGCGTAGACGACGACGGAATCTTCAAGCGTCGGGTGACGTTTGGTCCCGCGCACGAGTTCTCCGGCGTCGTCCTTCGGAAAGCTCAACGCGCCGAGCGTAACGCCCTGGTACAACTTGACCCAGTCGCCAATCACGCACGTTTCGCCGATAACGACGCCCGTTCCGTGGTCGATAAAGAAGTAGGAGCCTATTTTCGCGCCCGGATGAATGTCGACGCCGGTTCGCGAGTGCGCAATTTCGGTCATCATGCGCGGAATGAGGGGGACGCCGAGTTCCCAGAGGACGCGCGCGATTCGATAGACGACGATCGCGTCGAACCCGGGATAGCAGAAGACGACCTCGTCGGTCGACTTGCACGCGGGATCGCCTTTATACGCGGCTTCGACGTCCTTTGCGAGTTCTTCGCGCAGTTCGGGTATGCGTTCGATAAAGCGTAGCGTGATTTCCGCACCCTGTTCCTCTAGCGTCGCCTTTTTGACGGGATCGCATGAGTCGGGCGAGTCGCAGAGCGCGCGGGAAACCTGGACGCTTAACGTATAGAAAAGCTTGTCGACAAGATCGCCCGCGTAGTAGAGGACGTTCGATAGATTAAGCTGGTCGCGTCGTCGGTACCCTGGGAAGAGGATTTCGTTGACGTCGCCGAGGACCTCGGCGATCGCTTCCTTGTTTGGCAACGGGCATCGATTGAGTCGATTCATAACGCTCGTCGCGCCGTAGGATTCAACGATCTTTTTCGTCGCTTCCGGCAGTCGCGTTCGGGCGGCTGACGTCGGATTGAGCATTTGCAATTCCAGCATAATATGACCCCTTAAGTCGTCGACGCCCCCGCCGTGTGCAGTCAATTTGCGACGCGTAAACGGTAAAACCCGAAACGTCGCGCTCAAAATCGGCGCCTTTACCAGTTTTTTATTATTTCAAAAGTCGATATTTTGTCAAGGCGCCGACAATAGAATATACGGGCGCGTTCCCAACGCGCCGCAGTTTTTTAACACAAGATAGGATACGGTAGCTTTATGGCAGACGAACGAGACGAACTTAACCCTGACGCCGATTTTACGCTTGCGGACGAGAGCGAACCTGATTTTGAACTTGCGGCGACGGACGGCGACTTCGCGCTTGCCGAGGAGACCCCGCCCTCAGACTGCGCCCCCGCGATGCGTCAGAGCGATCAGGGGCTTTGCTTTGATCCAAGCGAATCGAGCGACTGCTACGAACTGCAGGCGTCGGACGGACCTTGGACGGGCGAGGCAAATGCGGGCGATTATCAGTCGGGCGCGGCTAATTCCGCCAAAAGCGTCGCGCCCCCGAAGTCGGACGAGGGAATCTACGGACTTCAGACGCCAAGCTCGCCCGAACCGGTCGCGCCAAAGCAAGGCGACGTCGCGCCGACTCCGAAAGCCGCTGGAAAAACGGCGACGAAGAATAAGAGTAAAAGCAAGGGAAAATCGCGTTCCATGGACGCGGAGCAAAGGAACGAGGGCTTTTCCCTCGAAGCGATCTATGCGCGCCGCTTCATGAAGCGTTCCGACGCCGACTCGGACGACAAACGCGCCGAAAGGCCCGAACTGCCCGCGCGACCGCTCACGCAACGCCTCTTTGCTCCGTTCCTGACGCCCGGCTTTGCGCTTCGCTTTGGAATCGTAACGCTTGCAACGACGTTTCTCATGACGCCGTGCCTCTATCTCTTTGCGCTCAAGTTTTCTCATGGCGTCGTCGAAGCCATTTCCGCCGACGCGAAGCTTGGCGCTTTTTTCGCGTTCTTCAAATGCGCTTGGAACGATAAGTTTCTCCTTCTGCTCTTCAGTATGATCTGGACGCTCCTTGCCGTTCCGCATTATTTCCAGCTGTGGCTTGAAACGGCGAGCGGTTCGGACGAGGTCGACGATTGGGGCGGCTACGATTTCGTCGCCAGTTCCGCCAGTTTTCTTTGGCTTCTTTGCATTCTAACCATAGCGGGTATTCCGGGCGCGGCGCTCTTTGGACTTGTCGGATTCAGCTCTTGGGCGGGTCTTATTCTCTCGTCGGCGATTTTGGCGCCGTTTTGTCTCCTGTCGTGCATACAGAGCGGCGGATATTTCACGATCTTTTCCAAAGACGTCGCGCGCAGCGTCAAGAAGCGACCGCAGCTTTGGCTCTTCCTCACGAGCTCGACCTTCGCGGTCTTCTTTGCGCTCCTGGCGCTTGGAACGGCGGCGCTGTATCGCGTGGTGAAGTTCGATAAGGACGCGAGTTTGAGTTGGCTCGCGGCGTTCGGCGCGGCGCTTGTCTTCGCGCTAATTTCGAATATCGCGGCGTCCCTCTATTTGCGTTTGCTCGGTCGCGTGGCGTGGGTCGTCGACGAGGACGCGCGCGCTCGCCGCGAGGAAGAGGCGGAGAACGCTCAACGGAGCGAGAACGAGAAGCTCGACGCGTATAAGGATCGCGTCGCCGCCGAGGACGAGGAGCGTAATTCGTAGTCGCGAAAACAGGCGCTACTTCAGGTTATGGTAAAATAGGTTATAATACCGGAATCGTTCCGCGCGGTCGCGCTTTTGCCTCCGCGTCGGAGAATCATAGAGATTAAAGCATTTGAAAGGGAGCTTTCCATGAGCGATCTGATTCTGTTTCACGGCGGTCGAACCGAACCGGTCTGCCGCGCTATTCCCACCGAACAAATTGACGAGACGTTAAAACGCGCCGCTACTCTGACGAAAGTACCCGTGAGCGACGCCGACTTATCGACCGTCTACCGCTGGGGAGACGGCGCGCTCACGCCGCTCGAAGGGCCCATGGATTCCGAAACTTTCAATCGAGTTCTCGACGACGCCGTTATCGAATATCAAGGTAAAAAGTACGCGTGGACGATTCCTCTCTCCCTGCCCGTTACGGAAGAACTCGCCAAGACTCTTAAGGCTGGACAAGAGGTCGCGCTCGTCAACGGCGGCGAAATCGTCGCCACGCTCGTCCTTACGGACGTTTTTCCGTGGGATAAGCCGCGCTATCTGAAATCGGTCTATCTCACTGAGCGTACGGATCACCCCGGCGCGGACATGGCGCTTGTGCACGACGCCGACAAAACGTGGCTGCTCGGCGGCGTTATTAACGTCCTGCCGCAGAAGAAGAATCCCGCGTTTGGCAAGTACGTCCTTTCCCCGAAAGAGACGCGCGCGCTTATTGCCCAACGCGGCTGGGATCGCGTCGTCGCGTTCCAAACGCGCAATCCTCTGCACCGCGCTCACGAATACGCGCTCGTCTACGGGCTCGAAAAGCTCTTAAAGGACGGCTATAACGCGGGCGCATGCCTAAACCCCCTCGTCGGCGAGACGAAGGGCGACGACGTGAACGCAGAGATTCGTATGCAGACGTACGAGAAGCTGATCGCGGATCGCGCGCTTGGCGAAGGCGATTCTGATCGCGAGCTGTGGTCGAAGCTTGGGGAAGAGGTTCCAGACCGCGTCGTCCTGCTTGGACTCGACATTAAGATGTTCTACGGGGGACCGAAAGAAGCTGTTATGCACGCGATCTACCGTCAGAACTTCGGCTTTACCGACATTATTATCGGCCGCAAACACGCGGACGCGCCGTACAAAGACGGAACGGCGATCTGGGGCGATTTCGACGCGCAGGAGATATTCTCAAATCTCAACGGCGATCTCCTGGAAAAGCCGCTCAAGGTTGGGTTCGCCGCGTATTACGAGTCTCTCGGGCGCGTCGATCTCATGGAGAATCATCCCGATGAAAAGCCCGTCTTCATCTCCGGCAAGGCGGTTCGCGCGACGCTCCAAAAAGGCGAACAAGTCGATCCGCGCATTATGCGTCCGACGACCTCGGCGATTCTCGCCGCCGCAATGAAGATTGACTAACGAGCGCGATTGTAGCGCAGTTTTCCCGTCGCGAAACGCAACGCGATCCGCAAAGATCGCGCTACGTTTCGCTTGTTTGTTCGTTAGCCGAAAGGTTCGATCATGAAATACGAGCGCGTCTATATCGAAGCGATCGAATGCACGCTTCCCGAGGAAATCGTAACGTCTGAAGAGCTTGAATTGCAACTTGCGCCGTTATACGAGCGGCTAAAATTGCATTACGGTCGGATCGAGCACATGACGGGGGTGATCGAGCGCGGTCTATGGTCGCGCGGCGCGCTCCCCGGGGATCAGAGCGTCGTCACGGTCGATAAGCTTCTTCGCACGACGCGCGTCTCGCGCGATAGAATCGGCGCGTTTATTCACGCGTCCGTCTGTCGCGATTATCAGGAGCCGGCGACGGCGTGCGACGTTCACCGTCGTTTGGGGCTGTCTCAGAACGCGATTATCTTTGACGTGAGCAACGCATGCCTTGGCCTGCTGACCGGCGCGTTGCAAATTGCGAATATGATCGAACTTGGTCAGATCGAGGCGGGCGTCGTCGTCGGTACGGAGACAAGCCGTTCCCTTATGGAGACGACGGTCGCGGAGCTCAATAGCAACCAAGCGCATACGCGTCAATCGATTAAGGACGCGTTCGCATCGCTGACGATCGGCTCTGGCAGCGCCGCGATAGCGCTTGTCAACGAGAAGCTAACGCGGACGGGCAATCGCTTTTTGGGCGCGACGGTTCAGGCGAATACGGAAGGCGCCGCCCTGTGTCGTAGTCAAGTCGACGTAACCGCCGGGGGCGCGGCGTCGGGTCAGACGATGAAGACCGACTCGGAACAGCTGCTCCATACCGGCGTTGCGCTTGCGGCGCGCGCGTTTGAGGAATTTAAGACGACTTTCGACTGGACGCCGGAGACGATCGATCGGTTATTCTGTCATCAGGTCGGGAAAGCGCATCAGAAACTCCTTTTCGACTCGCTTAACTTGGACGCGTCAAAGAATTTCGCGACGTTGCCGTATCTTGGCAATACGGGGAGCGTCGCGTTGCCGACGGCGGCGGCGCTTGGAATCGAGTCCGGATTCGTCAAGCCAGGCGATAAGATAGGGCTCTTTGGGATCGGATCCGGCGTGAACGTCGTTCTCGGCGCCGTCGATTGGCAGACGACGCTCCCCAGTTCGGATCCGATTAAACCTGAGATTATGCGAAAATTTACGTCGCTATTGGAAGGGTAAACGCCCCCTTTCGCGTTACTTCTCGCGGTATTTGTCAGAGAGCGTCATGACGCCCGCGTTCAGTTTCCATTCGTCGTTTCGCAATTCTAGCGGATCGACGTCGCGCCGAAACGCGCGGTATTCGCTCGACTCGCGATAGGCGGTTCTCGCAGCAGAATTGCGGAACGCCTCAAGGATCCAAAAGACGCCCGTCTCGTCGTCTTGCGTAACGAAGAATCCCATGACGCCGTCGTCGCGACGCACGGCTTCAATTGCCTCGCGTCGAATTCTTTCGCCGTATTCCTTTGCAGCGTCTTTGGACACGACGACGTTGCGCGCCCAAATTTCTGTTCCTTCTCCTACCTTCTGTTCCAACGCGATCGGTTGGACGGGCAATATTACGAGTTCTTTTAAGATATTCGCACGTCGCGCTTTATATTCTTTGAACTCGTCTGATCCGACGTGAATCTCATAGGCGTCTTCGTCGCGGTATATTTCCAAGAGATATAGCCGATTGGGATTGGACGCGTCGACCCCGCCGTATAGCGCGTAAGTTCCCGGTTCATGCGCCACTCGAGGCGCGACCAATTCGCGCGCGAGCGCCTGCATTTGCGTCATTTCCCCAGGCGTTGATTCCAGAATCGCCCAGTGGATCATAGGCGCGTCGCCCTTTGGCGTTCGTACGGAGTCCGCCTCCGCTCGGTCGAACGTTCCTTGACAGAAAAGAGCGAGTAGGAGCGTGGATACGACGAAGAAACGTCGACGATAAATAATCCGCTTTGTCATATGGAACCTTATGTTTTAGTTGTCTTTTGCTTCGCCGTTTTCTTCGTCGGCGGGGACGCTTGACTTAACGTCCAACGACTCGACTACGTCGGCGTCGCCGTCGGCGGCGACTTCATTATTCTTCGTATCTTCTTCGTCGCTTTTTATCTCGTTCGATTGGGACGAACGCGCGTCGTTTTCCCGCGTCATTTCCTGCAACTTTTCTTGCGCCCAGACGCGGTCGCCATAGAGCGCTTTCGCCGCGTTTCGAATCTTCTCCGCATGTTGCGGATTCGTTTCTTCCAAGCGTTCCGCAGAAATAAGCCGGTCCTGGAGTAGGGCGAGATCGGCGGCGCGGACGATTTCTAGATCCTTTTCGAGCGACGCCAATCGACGTTTGGCGATTTCGACGAGTTGATCGATCAAGGTCCAGCTTGCGCGCTCTTCCCCGTTCCACGTTTTCCAGCGATTAGGGACAAGCGGAAGTCTTTTCGTCGTCGCCAATCGTTGAGCGTCCGAAGAAGCTTCCGACTCTTCGCCTTCTTCTTTCTTTTCTTCGACGTTCTTTTCTTCGTCGACAGTTTCGTTTAACGAGGAACCGTATAAGTCGATAAACGCCCTTAGTTTAATTGCGCCTAGTTCCCAATCTTCGAGGGACGTCTTTCTTGCGTAGAGATAGGCGCGCGCGAGTGGAATCGGCTGTTCGTCGGTCGTTCTATTCGAGTTCTGGAGCTGTCGTTCAAGGCGTTGGTCAAGTTCGTCGATCTGCAATTCGCAGAGGAAGTAGTTAATCTTAGCGACGCGTTCGTCGTTCGGATAGAGTTCGGTAAACCGCTTCATGTCCTTTTCAACGCGTCTAAGCGTCGAACTGAGTTCCTTTTCCGAGCTTGCGCGCAGTTTCTTATCGATCCTATTGTAAAGGGAGTCGGCCGAGGGCGCGCGCAACGCGAAGGAAATCGCGCAGATTACGGCCGCGAAAGCGAGTCCTAACGCGACGACTCGGAAACGCGCGACGATTGGACGTTCCTCCTCGTCTCGCTGCGGCAGGTCGCCGAGTTCGTCTTCGCCGACTTCTGTAAATTGCGATTTTTTGAACTTTTCGAGCGGCGTCGCTTCGACCGCCTCCTCGCCGAGTTCGTCGAAGGGCACGTTCTTTCCGATTGGAATTTGCGCGGGTTGCGGCTCCGGCGCGCGCGGCCGCGAGCTCTTTGCAGGTTCTGAGATCGGGGCGACTTTCTCAACGACGGTCGTCGCGGACGCTTTCGCCTTTTTGTCGGAGTTCGAGGCGCCGCTTTGAGCTAGCGCGCCGACGGAATCGCGCGTTCGCGTCTCGCTTTCCTCGCGCGCCGGCGCTTCGGAATCGGATTTGACGCCGTCGTCAAAGGCGTAGTCGAACCCCAAGGTCGATTCGGAAGAGGCGCCCGTTAGCGTTTCAGAAGACGCCAGATCGTCCGACGCCGAGTAATCGCACGCGCTTGGCGATAGGGTCACCGTTTCGGAGGACTCGAACGCGTCGAGCTTGCCCGATTGCGACGCGCTTTCCGACCCTTTTTCTTCGTATTCTCCGGTCGAAGTTTCGCTCTCGCCATACTTCGCGCCTTCTGGATCGGTTTCTTCCCCCGACTCGTTGATCACGAAATCGTCGCGCAATTCCTCGGGACGTTTCGCCTTATCGTCCTCCTCTTGCTCGACGCCGGTGGCGCGTTCGGTCGTCTTATCGAAGGGCGATTCGAAATCGAGCTCGCCGTTGAGATCTTCGCTAATCGAACGGTATGGAAAGTCGGGCGCGCGTTCGTCTTCCGGCTCGTAGTTGTCGCTATCCGCTTCGCCGTTCTTTTCGGGCGAATTGAGCGATTCCTTTGCCATCGTCGTGTCGGTCGGGTTTTCGAGATCGACGCGCGAGCTTGAGATGGGAATGCTCGGCGTTTTGGGGGTCGGGTTTAAGGACGAGAAATTCCGATTGAGGAAGGGATTGCCGTCGGGACAGTTGGGAGACGAAATTAGCAACGCCTGAAGTCTTCGTCCTATAATGCGAGCGTCTCCAGGTCGCTTATCGGGATCGATCTGGAGCAGTTCGTGGAGTAAATCGTCGACGACTTTGGGGATTTCCGGTCGCGCGTTGCGAACCGGCTCAGGAAAACCTTTGCGAAACTGCTCCAGTAGCTCCGGCAACGATCGCGCGACGTAGGGCGGCTTGCCGACAAGCAACGCGTACATGAGCGCGCCGAGGGAGTACATGTCGGTTTTAGGCGTAACCGCGCCCGCCTTTGCCTGTTCCGGCGCCATGAACTCGATCGTTCCGACGACTTGGTGAGCGTTGGTCAGTCGCGAAGCGCCGAAATATTGAGCGATACCGTAATCGGAGACTTTAACGATTCCATTATTGACAAGGAGAATATTTGCGGGCTTAATGTCGCGGTGAACGACGCCGCGATCGTGCGCGTGCTTTAGAGCGCGACAGATCGACTCTCCGATATAAACCACTTCTTCCCATGTAAAACGCCGTCCGCGTTTAAGCAAGGTCGAGAGACTTGGCCCGTCGACATACTCCATAGCGTAATAGAGGATTCCGTCTTCTTGACCGTATCCGTAGAGTTTGACAATATTCTCATGACGCAACAGCTTGAGCGTAGAAATTTCGGCGTCAAAACGAACGCGTTCCTGCTCCAACGGCAGTAGCAACGCTTTAACGGCGACGATCTGTCCGGTGGTTTCATGGGTCGCGCGATAGACCGCGCCCATACCGCCGCGACCGATCATACGATCCAGTAGAAATGGCCCAAAGCGTTTCGGTTGACTCATACTCTTCTCCGCGCGTCAAAAAGTGTAAAACCGCGCGCAAAGCGGCGGCGTCGCGTTAGGAACTTACGGCAGAAACGCGGCTATTTCGGGGGCGAAAACTTAACCTTTTCGACTAATTTGACAAGTTGATCCTCTGAATTCAAATATCCGGTAACGGCGGTGATCGCCTGCATTGCGTATTGGTAGCGCAGTTGCGGATCGCAATCGAGCTCAATTTCGAGGTCGTCGCGCACATCGGGGGATTCGGAGCTATTTACGGCGTCTTGAAAGGAAAGATCGCCCGTTTTAATGTAGTCGAAGACCATAACGCGCAACGTCGCCATATCCTTTACTTTGGCGTCGCCAAATCGAACGCCGGTTAATTCCCCTCGCGCGTCGGCGGTCAGCTTAACGACGACGGGAGTCAGGTCGTCGAGATCCGGAATAGAATTCGATTGCGCGTCGACTGGCATTCTAATATTGAAATCGCCTTCGACCTCCGGCGTTTTATAGGTAATAACGAAGAAAGCGAGTAGTAGAAAGACGACGTCGATCATAGAGGTCATCTGTAATTTCGCTTCGTTTTTAGTAGTGTTTTTTCTTCGTCGACTCATCTTCATTTCCACCGGCGTAATTTGACGGTTTCTTTCGTAGGGTTGTTTGCGGCGTCCGCGCCGCCAACCAGACGCTTATTATTGCAGAAAAGTGAAAAGAATGCAAGCGATCGCGCAAAAAAACAAAGGGAACGCGTCGTTTAACGCGTTCCCAGCCGAAAAATCCTACGCGAATCTTTATTCCATTGCCGCGCTAGAGAAGGATCCAACGAAGACCGGTTGCGAAAACGCCGAAAGAGGCGGCGCGATCACGGCGTTGCGCGGCCGAGGCTCTTCCGCGCTCTCGGCGATCGATTGCGCGTTCGGACGAGCCTCCTCGCAGCGCGTCTTTTTGGAGTCGGCGCGTCTTGCCGCGCGCGTGCCGCGCTCGCGTTTTTCGCCGCCCTCGAGGAAGCTGTACAGAGTCTTGGAACGAACCGGATGCTGAAGCTTGCGGACGGCTTTGACCTCGATTTGGCGCGCGCGCTCGCGCGTTATCTTGAAAATATTGCCGACTTCTTCAAGCGTGTACGAGTATCCGTCGGCGAGTCCAAAACGCAGTCGCACGATTTCACGTTCGCGGAACGTTAGCGCCGAAAGCGCCTCGTCGAGTCGCTCGCGGAGCGCGGAACGATTGATTTCGACCAACGGATCGCTCTTATGCGGATCCTCGAGGAAATCGCCGAAGAAGCTTTCTTCGCTCCCTTCAACGGGTCGATCTAGCGACAGCAACGGTCGCGAAATCTGGATTGCCGAGCGAACGTCCGAAAGAGAAAGACCCGCCGCGCCCGCGATCTCCTGCGCCGAGGGCGCCTCGCACGACTTTCGCGACATTTCGCGCGTCGTCTTGCGGATCGTTTTGAGCGTCTCCATGAGATGATTGGGAATGCGAATCGCGTGGCACTGGTCGGCAAGCGCTTTTGAGATCGCCTGACGAATCCACCAGGTCGCGTAGGTCGAGAATTTAAACCCGCGCTTGTATTCGAATTTGTCAACCGCGCGCATGAGACCGGTGTTGCCCTCTTGGATGAGGTCCAGGAAGCTCAGACCGCGATTCCGATAGCGTTTCGCTATGCTAACGACGAGTCGTAGATTACCCGCCGAGAAGGATCTTTTGGCCGCCTCGAATTCGCGCCGCGCGTCCGCCGCGCGTTCGAGACCTCGCGCCGTCGCGGCAAAGGAATCGTTCGAGGCGAGTCGCCAGCGTCTTAGCTTGCGGCGTAAAGATCGATACTCCTCGCGTAAGAGGACGCGTTCGCGCTCGCTTGCCGACGCTTGACTCGCCGGGGTATAGCGGACGCCGTCGCGCGTCATCGAGAGTTCGACCGGTTCATATCCGCAGAACGAATTCGGCTCGACCAATTCGTAACTCGGTCGCGACTTCCAACCTCCCTCCATAGTCCATACGGAGTCTCCTGAGCGCGGCGCTTCTTTGGGCGTTCCAACTGCGGAATTGAGTTCCGCCGAGTTAGAGTCGCCGTTCTCGCCGAGAATAGCGCGTAATTCTCTGGCGCGAACGAGCCGCTCCTGAAATTTCTTTTGGGAGCGCGCAAGTTTGTCTAAGAAGGGTAGGAACGACTGAGTTCGCAGATCAAGTTCGTTTAGAATTCGCGCGGCGCGCCGTCTGCGCGCGTTCATCATTCTGCGACGCGCGCGTCGCTGGTCGCCGTCGAGCGCGCCGGATACGATCGCTTCATAGTCTTTCCGATTGCGCGCAAGAATCGATTTGAGCGTTTTGAGCGCCGGATCGAGCAGAGCGAGAAAACGTTTTTTAGCGGCGAGGTCGGAGACGGAAACGTCGATAGTACGATCGAGCCTTATTCTTCCGTCGCGAATCTTTTCAAGCAACGCGACTGCAAAGCGAACGACGGCGTCGAGTCGCAGAACCGAATTGCGGAAGCGGCGTCGCGCGCGATCGATCTTGGTCGCGGCAATCCGCTCCTGCTCCTGGGTGAACATGGGAATGTCGCCCATTTGAACGAGATAGAGTCGAATCGGGTCGTCGAAAGAATCAGGGGATCCGACCTCGTCGAACGAGTCGGAATCGAGCGACTGTTCGAGCGGATCGCAGGACTCGTCGAAATCAAAGGAATAGTCGGCGCTCTCGACCTGAAAACGGTCGCGCTCGTCGTCCTCGAAATTGTAGTCGTCCAGATAATACGAGTCGCTAACATAACGTTCCGAATCGACGCCAGAGGCGTAACCCTCGCCCTTATCGAACTCGTCATAATCGCGTTTCATAGAATCCGTCGCTCCCTTCGTACCCCAATCGTTAGCCGCCAAACGAGAGGTCGCGCAGCGCAAACCGGCGACTCGTAAGGCGAACTGGCTTCTCTTGTGTCGTCGCTCTACAACCTACTGTCCAAGCGACGAACGACGTCGGCGAAATCGAATCCTTTCGTATTTCATCATTGGCGCGCTTGCGCAGGCGTTTCCACGCCGCGCAGAAGGCGCGCTCCTAACCTATATCGACCGTTTGCGCTCGCCGCTCAAACCCTTTGCGGCTCTTGAGCGCAAGAGTTTAAGGACGCGCGCCGTTTAATTCTCCTATTGAATAAAACTAGCGCAAACGTCGCAAAACGCACGCGCGAACCAAACGCGTCAGTCTGACCTGCCGCCTTGCTCGCGTTTTGACTTCCATCTGACATGCGTCTCCTCCTGTCGCGATCAATCTCCTATACGACTCATTTTATTTATTTTTACTGTTTTGACAATACGGTTGAGCATAACTTTTCTCCCTTTTTAACACTTTTCTTTTCTGTTTCAAGTTGTTTAATCGTTATAAACGGCGCCGACGCGCTAACCGTGCTCTTTGTGTTTTTCATCTTGCGAGATTTGCGCAAGTTTTCTCCCTTATTTGCGGGACGGCGCTAGCGCTTGTCGCGGCGCGTCGATACAATGAAGGGGACGGCGATCAGGGAATCGGCGACGCCCTTTGATCGCATGGTAATTAAACAACGCCGCGCGTCCTTATAGACAGGAGAGAGCGAAATGTCAATCGACGTCGTTACGATCGACGGTCCGGCTGGCGCTGGTAAAAGCGCGACTTCGCGCGCGCTTGCCGAAAGATTGGGGCTGGAGTTTCTCAATACGGGCGCGATGTATCGCGCCGTCGCATTGCGCGCGCTTCGAGACGGGATAGAGCTGACCGACGAATCGGCGCTCGCCGAAGTTGCGCGAAACGTTACGTTAGAATCTCAGAGCGGTCGAACGATTATGGACGGCGAGGACGTAACCGACGCCGTGCGCGCGCCTGAGATTTCGCGTATCGTCCGCTACCCGGCGAACGCGCCCTCCGTGCGCGCGATTCTTGTCGAACAGCAGCGTCGGATCGGACTTGCGCGCCCGCTCGTAACGGAGGGACGCGATCAAGGCACGGCGGTCTTTCCGGACGCGCGGTGCAAAATTTATCTCGACGCGAGTCCCGAGGAACGCGCGCGGCGTCGTCTCGGAGAACTGCGCGCGCGCGGCGAGGAGACGCCGCTCGAACTCATTTTGAACCAGATTCTCGAACGCGATCGTCTCGACTCTGAACGCGAAGTCGGTCCGCTCTGCGTTCCCCAAGACGCGTTGCGCATTAACTCCGACGGCAAATCGATTGAACAGGTCGTCGACGAAATGGAACGCGCCGCGCGCTCGAGACTCGCCATCTTTGCCCTCCGTTCTCAAAACCAATGACGATTGCTTGCGCAGTCGCAAACAGTCTTCCCTTGCTATATAAAGGATATTTACGATGAAACACACGCCGATCCTCCTAAGTACGTTGTGCGTCCTTGCGCTCGTCGCGTTTGCCGCCAACGTCCACGCCGACGACTCCGATACGAAATCGCCGGCGCCAAAGACGATTAAAACGACCGACGGCCGAGAACTCAAACTTGTCTGGGCGGACGAATTTAACGGCGAAGGACTTCCCGACCCAAAATTCTGGAGCTACGAAGTTGGATACGTCCGCAACAATGAAGCGCAATACTATACGGACGCGCGCCTGGAGAATATTTTTCAGAAAGACGGCGTTCTCACGATTAGAACCCTGAAAGAAAAGTACGATATTGAGGGTCGTCCGAACGCGCAAGGTCGTAAGACGGCAGACTACACCTCTGCCGCAATTGAAACGCTTGGAAAAGCCTCCTGGCAGTACGGTCGCGTCGACGTGCGCGCGAAGCTTCCGAAAGGAAAGGGAATCTGGCCCGCCATCTGGATGATGGGAGACAATATTAAGACCGTCGGCTGGCCCGGGTGCGGCGAAATTGATATTATGGAGTACGTCGGTCATACGCCGTACCGCGCGCACGCAACGATCCATATGCGCAAAAAGGGCGGCGAACGTTGGCACAACGTGAGCAAGGGCTCGAGTTTGCTCCTCGATAAGCCGGGCGAACGACCGGAAGAGACCTTCCACGTCTATTCGCTCGAGTGGACGAAGGATCAGCTCCTCCTCCTCGTCGACAACGCGGTCGTTTTGGAATTCAATCGTTCCGAAGAGGAGCCTAAAACGCCGGAGTGGCCCTTCGACCAGCCGTGCTTTATCATTCTGAATACGGCGATCGGCGGCGCGTGGGGCGGCGAGATTGCCGACGACACGTGTCCGACCGATTTTCTCATCGATTACGTGCGCGTTTATCAATGATTGAGGTCTCTTCGTTTGTCTTGCGAGCGCTATCGTCATGTTAGAATATGTTTTCACTTCCGAAACCTCGAATGTGAACGCCGTCGCAGTCGGCGCGTTTAACGCGTTGAAAGAAGGCAACGCGGCGGCGGCGTTGCGTTTATATCTACGCGCAATTGAGCTTCAACCGACCGAGGCGGCATACCATAATAACTGCGGCGTCGCGCTCATGAGGCTCAAGCGTCTTGACGAGGCGAGGCGCGCGTTTCAAAACGCAATTGAGTTGAATCGGAACTACGGCGATCCGCTCGTTAATTTAGCCAACGTTTTAATTACGTTGCAAGAGAACGCGCGAGTTGCAAATGAATCCCAGTTCTCGTCCACGCAATACGACGAGGCGGAACGGTTGTTGCGCGCGGCGTTGCAGATCGACGGCGACCGCCTCGACGCGCTGCTGTTTCTCGCGTTCGTTTTGGAACGCAAGGGATTCATGCGCGAAAGCGTCGCGACGCTCGAACGCGCGCGACCGTTGCATACCGATCCGATCGCGCTCGAACGCCTTGTCGTCGCCGCGAGCGTGAAGAGACGCGACTGGGCGACCGCAGTCGACCGGCTCGAACTCGTTTGCGCAGCGGAACCGACGCGCGAGACGGAAACGCAATTGGGGGAATATTACGGTAGGCTAGGGCGCTGGGAGAAGTCGCGCGAGCATTTTCGAAAGGCGGCTGCGACCGATCCATGTTCCGCTTTGCGCTGGAAATATCTGGGGTATTCGCCCGTCTTCTTTCAATCGACAGACGAGATCGACGAATACTGGCGCACGCTCGACGCCGCGCTTGACGAAGCGATTGCGGAATCGCCGCGTTTCGACTGGCGCGCGCTCGCAACCGAGGGCTTTATTCCACCGTTTCCTCTTGCGCATCATAACAAATGCTGCCGCGCGATCAAGGAGAAATATGCTCTTTTATACGCGCCGACTTTTTCTCAGGCGCGGGTCGAGCGCGCTCGTCGTCGTCCTGGCGCAAAGCTGCGGATCGGCTACTATGCGTCTCCTCGAGAAACGGGAGGTTTTCTGCGTTCCATGTCGGGGAT
>CADCOO010000274.1 GCA_902803085.1 uncultured Planctomycetota bacterium | reverse complement strand
GACGGTCGTTTGACCGATATTCCCGGCTCCGCGATCGAACAGAACGAGTCGCCGATCGTCGCGTTGCAGTTCAAGGAGACAACGTCGAAACGTTTCCGACTTCGAATCACGCAAACGCCGGGCGGTCTCGCGCGACTTTGGGAAGTCGAGTTCTATCGCGTTAAGAAGTAACGTTCGACAACTCTTTGAATTTGCAGCTTTTGAAACGACGTCGATTACGAGAGGTTTGTTATGAAGATTATGGCGCCAGCGGGCGACTTCGATCGTCTTGTCGCCGCGATTAAGGCGGGCGCGGACGAAGTCTATATGGGCGTCGCCGGGTTCGGCGCGCGCCGCTTCGCAAAGAATTTCAGCGTTGAGGAATACGCTTCCGCGCTCGACTACGCGCATCGCGCCAATGTGGAAGTTCACTTGACCTTCAATACGATCCTCTCCGACGCCGAGCTTGATCTCGTCTATTCCGATATCAAACGCCTTTACGAAGCGGGTTTAGACGAGGTCATCGTTCAAGACTACGGGGTTGCGTCGTGGTTTCAGTCGAACTTTCCGGAGCTTCCGCTGTGCGCGTCGACGCAGCTTTCTCCCGCGTCGGCTTTAGAACTCAATTGGTACGCGGAGCAAGGCTTCCGTCGCGCCGTTCTCGCGCGCGAGCTCTCGCTCGCCGAGATCGCGACGATTCGCAAGCGTACGTCGATAGAGCTTGAGGTCTTTATCTCGGGCGCGCTGTGTCTCGGCTGTTCCGGAAAGTGTTATCTTTCCAGCTTTATAGGCGGTCGTAGCGGCAATCGCGGCATGTGCGCGCAGCCGTGCCGTCAGTACTACCGAGTCGACCGCGCGAGCGGCGCGTCGAACGAGTCCGATTACGGCTACTTCCTCTCCCTGAAGGACCAACTCCAGGGTCGAGAGGAAATTAAGGCGCTCGTCGAACTTGGCGTCGATTCCGCAAAGATCGAAGGGCGCATGAAGTCGCCGCAATACGTTTACGCGACGACGCGATACTATCGCGATCTAATCGACTCCATTACCGGCGTAACGCCCGAGAAATCGGAACGACGTCTCTCCATTAAGCGGAGCGCCGAAGAGAAACGCGCCGAATCGCAACGCGTCGACGTCTTACCGCAGGAAGAGGAAGCGCGCCGTCGTCGCGATATCGCCGCGCTCTTTAATCGCGGGTACGACAAGGGTTTCTATCATGAGACCGACCCTGACATGATCAACGAGTTCTACGCGTCGAACTTC
Source organism: uncultured Planctomycetota bacterium (assembly GCA_902803085.1). GTDB lineage: Bacteria > Planctomycetota > Planctomycetia > Pirellulales > Thermoguttaceae > RUG369. The sequence continues at coordinate 12,617 of CADCOO010000274.1, read as the reverse complement.
GGCGTGGAAGTCGGGCGCGTCTATCGCGACGCCGTGCGCCTGTCGGAACCGTTGCGCAACGGGGACGGGGTCGTCTTTCTCGACGACTCCGCGCGCAAACTTGGCGGTCTCAACGTGAGCGGCGTGAGACTTGTCGATCGCTCTAACCCTCGCCGCGTGAAAGTCGTCGAGGGCGGGGAACCGGGCGATCTCGTTCGCTTTCACGAACCGATTCCAGAGGGCGCAACGCGACTTTACCGCACTTTTAACTATCGACTCAATAAAGAGATCGAGAACGCGCTCGCACAGGCGCGCAGGCGCGAGCCGGTCGCCGCGCATATTGTCTGCAGAATCGGCGAGCCGCTTCGCCTTTCTCTCGCAACGGCGCGCGCCAAGGTCGAATTGGCAAGCGACGAAAATCTTGTCGAGGCGAAAAAGATCGGGAGCGGCGATCCTCAAACGCTTCGCTCCTCGCTCGATCGTTTTGGCGAGACGCCATTTTATCTCGATCAGTTCAGCGTTGAGGGCGATAAGAACGCCTTCGTGCCAAAGTCTACCCTCAATCAATTGCGTCAGGAAGCGGTCGCTAAACTCGAACGCGAGACGATTGAGTCGTACCGCCGCGTCGCGCCGACCCAGCAAACGAGAGGCGCGTTCGACCCCGAGGGCGTCGTCGTCTCGCAGTTGCGCGCGACAAGTTATCGCGCGGCGCGCGAACGATTTCTTGCGTCGAGCGCGGGTTCGCGTCCCCTTGTCGAACCAAGCGATTACCTTTCCCGGCTCGCCGCGAAGGTTCGTACGCGCGATCAACTCAAGGCGTGCCAAGATTTCGGGTTACGGCAGATCTATTCTGAGACGCTTCCGGTTCAATACGAGGGGCGCTTTCGGTTTGCGACGTCGAGCGCCTGCGCGCCCCTTGCCGGCTCGATTACGGAAGCGTTGCGCTATGAACGCAAAGGCGTTCCGTACTCGCTCGACTGGTTCTTTAACGTCGGATCCGCGCGCGCCGTGCGGTTTCTCGCCGATCGTTTTCCGAACGCGAGTACGATCTATCTTTCGCCGGAAATCTCCGATCTCGCCGTTTCGACCCTTATAGCGCGGCTCGGCGATTACGCGCAGGAACGCGGTTTCAAGCTGGGACTGCCGATCTACGGTCGGCTTCTCGCTATGATAACGCAGAAGACGCTCTTTAACGCGCCGAATACGCGCCTCGTGAACGCGGACGACCGGCGGGTCGTCGTTGAACGCAACGCGTCGATCGACGAATCGACGAATTGCGACGTCTACGTCGATCGCGTCGACGACGAATCGGAGTCTACGTCGCACGCAACGCGCGCGGGAAGTTCGCTCTATCTCGACGACGCGCTCGACCTAATCGACGCGATTCCTTGGATAGCGTCGTCGGGAATAAGCGAACTGCGGCTTGACTTTACGACGGAGACGTATGCGGAAACGTTGCGCGCGCTTGACCGCGCGTCGCGCGGCGGTTCCGGCGAGTTTCACACGTTCTCGTACGGCTATACGAGAGACGGGGTCTTTTAACGCGCGTCGCGTTTGTTTTCGTTGAGTCGCCTAAAGCGAACGGCGCCTTCCGTTCTTTCTGCGGAAGGCGCCGTTTTTTGCGTTTATAGGAGAGCCTCTAACTTAATTGCGAAAGGTAACGTGAACGCGTTCGGTATTCACATACTCTTCAAAGATCTTTTTTGACGTAATTGAAGTTGCAGGAAAACGAACGGTAACGTTAGCGCTTGGCGAAAAGATTTCGTAATCGAGGTTAACGTTTAAGCGTTGCATATCGACGAAATCGAGCGCGGTACAAGCAATAAAAGCGCCGTATTCAATACGACTCGGCGAGCCTAGAAAATGAACGTGTTTTAAAGACTGGCAGTCTGAGAACGTATAAGCGTCGATCGATTCAACTTGCGAGCCGACGATTACTTTGGTAAGAGCTTTGCAGTTACAAAACGCAGAATTTCCCAAGCGCACGACCGAATCCGGTATTCGTATGAATTCAAGCGCCTGACACCCATAGAAGGCGCAATCGTCAATAACGCGGAGCTTCTTGGGAAGCGTTAATAATTCAAGCGCGTTTACCACGTTCATAGCGGCTGGCGCGATCTCTTCCACCGTTTCGGGGATTTCCGTCATAACGACGCCGTCCGGAACGGAAATTAGCCTTTTACCGTTCGCTGTGAGTATCATGTCGGCAAAGGTTCGATATAATCGATTATACGGCGATATCTCAATAGGGCAGTTGCTTCCCGAAAAAGCGCCGTCCCCTATCCGAGTAACGCTTGCCGGAATGTACGCGCACTTCAGACTCTTGCATTTTGCAAACGCGCAGTCGTCTATGACTTGAATTCCTTCCGGAAAATTTACTCTTTCCAGAGCCTCGCATGAATCAAAAGCAAAGAAGTTGATATTTTGAAGACTCTTAGGAAAACGGATCTCTTTAATTGATATGCATTCTCGAAAGGCTTCGCTTGCTATTGTTTCCAAACAAGGAGGGAGAATTACGGTCTCTAATTTTACGCATCCCTTAAACGCTTGCGATCCTATGACGCTTATCAATGTCCGCAACTTGATCTCTTTAAGAGACTCGCATTTTTCAAAAGCCTTTTCACCAATGAAACTCGTCGAGACGGGAACGTTGATTTCTTCCAACGCAGCGCAATTCCTAAAGGCGTTCTCATGAATTCCTCTGACTTTGCCGAGAATACGAACGGTTTTAAGGGAACGGTCGTCCTCAAACAACGAACCTTCGATATCGACGACGTTCTCGGGAATAGTCATTTCCGTTAAGGATTCGCACTTGGCAAACGCCTCTGGTTCGAGGAAAATGATAGAGTTGGATAGAGTCGCTTTTTTAAGATTCGGACACTCCTTAAAAGCGGCTTTGCCGATCGAGTATAACGAGTCCGGAGTCGATACCGTCTCTAACGTGGAGCAGCCGCAGAACGCGTATGGTTCGATCGTTTTAACGCCCTCTGGAATTTCGACCGACGTTGGAGACTTCAAATAGGAAACGAGGCGATACCTCTTTCTTAGTAACAAGTCGCGCTTAATCTTCCATGCGGCGCCGTCTTCAATGGCGAGCGTTCCGCAAAAACCGTTAAACGCGCCGCCCTCAATCTCCATTTCGCTCGATATATAAAATTTATCGAGGGAAGAACATCCAGCAAAGGCGAGACTTTCAATTTTGGCTAGATTCTCCGAGCAACGAAGCGTTTCAAGCGCGCTGCAATTTCGAAACGCCGATTTGGGAATCGTCGTTAGCGTGTCAGGCAGCGTCGCCGACTTGAGCGATTTACAATCTTGAAACACCCCTTCGCCAAGTTCTTTTATATTGGCGCGAACGTCAATCCTTACGATTCTATCCGCGCCCGCAAAAGCGTAGTCTCCCAAGCATTTGACGATATTCGGTATTATCGGGCGAGGCTCGTTTCCCAAATAGGAAACAAGCGTCATTCTATCGTCGTATTCGTAGAGCGGTTTTGTCTGAACTAAATAGTATTTGTCGAATATCGCAAAGCATTCGTTCTTTTGATCGAGCGAAAGGTTTTCTATTCCGTTGAAAGCGCCCCCCCCGATCGCCTCGACGCTATTGGGAATTTTAACTTTCGTAAGATTGACGCACCCGGCAAAAGCTCTCTTGCCAATCTCTTTGAGTCCTTCCTGCAATACGACTTCTTTAATCGATTCGCAATTGGCAAAGACTTCGTCGCCTATTCCAACCACTCTACTGCCAAAAAGGATCTTTGGAATGACAAGTCGGCCGTCTGGAGCGTATTTTTTAAACTCTTCTTCGTTAAACCTGGTAATCGTTATCTCGCCGTCAATCCATTCAAAATAAAGGAAATTGAACGAATACATTCTATTCTCCTATCAAACCGAACCGTTTCGTCTATTGTACAAGCAAGTCGTTTTGCCGCCAACCTTGGACGCGCGCCTTTTACGACTGGCGGATAGAAATGAAACTTGCAACGTCGATAGCGTCTTTATACAGGGTACGCGAATACGCCATAACGACGTTGCGCTGTTCTAGAAAACAAGTTTCAACGCGTCCGAATGGGGATATGCGCGTTATGCGTTCGTTGTGTCGGATTGGACGCGCCGATCGCTAATCGTCGGTTCCCAAAAAACGAGGCGCGTCCGAAGCGCCGATCGGAAACTCGAACAAAATGGGATCGGCCATCGACGACGCAAGCCGACCTTATCCGTAGAGGAGTATATGCGAAAAATCGCGCGCGCAACCCAAAATCGGATAATTTTTCGCGATTTTCATGGCTAGATTCGCTAAAAGACGCGTCGAAACTACTAACGGGCCCGAACGGAGACCGCGCGTTTACGCGCGGCGAACCGGCGCAAAACGATCCACGCGCAGGCGAGCGCGAAAAAGAGGGTAAAGATCGTTCCCGGCGCGACCGGCGACCGACTCGGCGGCTCGGCGGGCGCGACTCGCGTTATTCGACCGACGAGAACCGGCGAACTCGTCCACGCGCCCTTCGGCGACGACGCGAGCGAGTCTCCATCGCCCTCGACCTCGGAAGATTCGGAATCGCGATACGCCCACGTCTTATAGAAAAAGCCGGAAAAATCAAGCTCGCGCCGATACTCGCGCCCGCCTCCCGGCGTTAAACCGTCGGGGAGTTCCGCGACGCACAGCGTTATCGGTCGCCCCTGCGACTCGTTTGTAAAGAGATAGATTTGGTAATAGCGATCGAGTCCGGTCGCCGCGCGCGCGTCCGCGTCGGTTACGACGACCATATTGACACGGCGCGCCCAGCCGCGTAACGAGACGCTTGCGCCTTGCAAGCGCTCCGGGCGATTAAAAAGGGAGACGACGTCTTTCGCGGCGACTCCTCCGAATTCCGTCGCGTTCGCCGTCGCCGCGAGGGATTCGTAAAAGGGCGCGCTGTCGTCGGTCGTCCAACGCAGCGAACGCGCGATTGCTCGCTTTTCCGTCGGATCGGTCGCGCCGTCGAGCGCCGTCGGCGCGTAAACTCGAACGGCGGCGAAGCTCGCAAGATCGACCCCGACGCGACCGAGCGGCGCGTCCTCGGGGAACCAACTTAGCTTCGGCGTCAGCGCGCACGGAACGAACTTGCCGGACGCGTCCGCTTCCGCGCCGAATCGAACCGCAACCCCGCCGACGCGCTCGCCTAGATCCGACGCGGTCTCGCTCGCGCGCTTGCCGCCGTCGAAGAAAGAGTTTGGCGCGTTAAATTGCGGAAGCGCGCCCGCGTAGAGAACGAGCGACGAGTCCGACTCGCGCGTCAGCTCAATCCGAAAGACGCGTTCGAGTCCCGAACGTTCGCGTTCAGCCTCGTTGAGCTCGATCGGCTCGATTGCGGCGATTCGACCGCAAAAATAGCGCGAGTCGGCGCCCTCGTCGACGGCTTCCCGAGCGCGCTCGCCGACAACGAACTCGCGCAACGTTCCGCGCAGGGACGGCGCGCGTTCCGCGAGCGCGCCTGGCGTGATCGCGCGCGTCATGCGCCCGAGCGTCGTCGTCGCAAGCGCGCGCCTCCGAACGCATTCCGGCTCTTCCGCGTCGATCCGCGCGCGATTGCCGTTCGTCTCCGCGCGCCATTCGTCGAGCGTTCCGCCCGCAAGGGACGCCCAGAACGACTCCTCCGAATCCGTCGGCTCCTCGCCGGCGACCGGCGCGACGCACGACGCGGCTAGCGCGAGCGTAAGGAGAAGCTTTGGGTAGTTGGGAAACTTATCGCCGTCCTGCGTCATGCCGGAGTCGGCGCGCGTTGCGAGTCCTTGACGCGCCTTGCGCGTCGCGCGCCGACGACGGAGGTAATTCCGAATCGCGAGCCAGATCAGAACGATTCCGAGAATCCTCGCGGGCTTAGGCTTAAGGATTTCGCGCCATATATAGCTCGAATCCCCTTTCTCGTCGCTCGATTCGCCGCCTCCGGTCGTCGCAAAGTCGAGCGCTACGAGGGTCGGCGCCGTATAGAAATCGTCCCCGGCGTTGTACGAGGTCGATCGATAGTAGAGGGCGCGGGCGGCGATCTGTTCATGTCGATATTCGACGTCGCGCGGGTAGGGGGTCGCGTTCGCTACTGTAGGGTCGCATAGGAAGCCGGCGGGCGCGTTGCGCGCGAGAATGCGTATAGGATCGCGTTGCGAGTCGGGTAGAAGAACCCATAGGTCGTAGAAGGTCGTTCCGTTGGGCGCGGTTTCTCGCGCGCATCGCAGTAGTCGACCGGAGACGGCGAGGAGCTTGCCGCGATATCGCGCGCCTTGACGGCGCAATTGGAAGTCGACGGCGTCTGCGAAGGGCTCGGACGCGTCGCCGTTCTCTAAGCTGCGCCAAATGCTTTCCAGGTTGTCGCCGTCTCGCGAGTAGAGTAGGGGAAAGCCGTCGGCGACGTTCTTCCAATCGACGTCGCCTTCCGCGCCGAACGCGAGGGACGCTAGCGCGAGTGAAAGTGCGAGCACAAGGCGACCGAGCGCGACATTTTTATTAAAAGTTCGATTGATTTTCATTGAATAATCGTGTATGATACGGTCGAGTCGAGTTACTCGATGGAACAATAATCACTCGGCGGAACGCCGCGACGAGCGCGCCGAACGTCGATTTACACCACGCAACGCCATAACGATGCAACAAACCAGCCTTCCGCGCGGCGCAACGCGTCGCGATATACGTCTATTATACGCGACGAAAAGTCCGCGCGCTAGAATCCTCGCGATACTTTTTCTCTTTTTGTTCGCGCTCGCGCCGCGCGTAGCCTCGATCGCGCGCGCCGCCGAGGATTGGAACGCCTTTCTCGACGCGCTTAAAGCGCGCGGTTACGACGACGTCGCGCTCGTCTACCTCAATCAGCTTCAAGCGAGCGGCGCCGCGCCCCCGGAACTCAACGACGAACTCGACTACGCCGTCGGCGCCGCCGCGTTCGACGAAGCCATGAAAGCGCCCGCCGCTAAGCGCGACTCGCTCGTCGCTCAGGCGCGCGACGCCTTTGAAAAGTATCTCAAGAACGCGCCGGACGGGCCTAAAGCGCTCGAGGCGAACGCCGGGCTAGGGCGCCTCCTGCTCGATCAGGCCGATCGTCTTATGGCGCAGACGGGCAAACTCGACGACGCTAGTCGCGACGCCGCGCGCCTTCAAGCGCGAACGATCTATTCCGAAGCGTCGCAACGGATTCTCGACGCGCTCAAACTCTCGCAGGCGCGCGCCAAAGCGCTTCAGTCGGACCCTAACGCCGACGTCAACGAGACGCGCGCCGCGCAAGCGCAGTTCCTCGACCTCACGATTCGTCAGGCGACGGCGGCCGCGCAACTGGCGCGCTCTTTCCCGAAGGAGTCCGACGATTACGTCAAAGGGCTTGAAAAGGCGGAAGCGCTCTTTAAGAGAATCTTTGAGAAATATCAACAGTACTCCGGCGCCTTTAAAGCGCGATTTAGCGAGGCGGAGATTCTCCATGAGCTCGGGCGCGACGACGAAGCGCTCACGGTTCTTTCCGAGCTTGCCGTCCTGCCCTTTGAAGAGCAGTTTTACGCGCTCAAGACGCGCTCGCTCCTGCTCTTTGCCGAAATAGCGATCGAGAAGAACGATCCCGCGCTCCTAATGTCCCTCGTACAGAAATTCGAAAAGTGGACGAACGGCGAAAAACTTCCCAAGAACTTTTATAGCAGCGCGGAGGGACGAAGAATTTACCTGCTCGCCGGAAAAGCGGTCGTCGAATTGGAGACGTTGCGCCGCGAGAATTTCGCCGCCTACGCCGCCGCCGGCAAGAAGACTTTCGTCGAGACGGACGATCCGACCTACAAATTGCTCAACGCGACGGGCAAAAAAACGTCCGGCTCCAATCAGATCGTTCAGTACGCGGTCAAGACGCTGAGCTTCGTCGCGTCGGGACGCAGCGAAGACGCGCTCGAAGCGCAGAAGATTCTCCAGACGAACCCGATCTTCGAGGGCGTCGACCTTGAAAAATCGTCCTACGTGCAGAAAGCGGACTCTTTTAAATCCGCCGCCGATATCGCGTCGCGCGAAGCTTCCGTCTTTGCCCAGGCGCGCCAGAGCGCGCTCGACGCCGCGCCGGAAGTCGCGGAAGAAGCGAAACGGGAAATGCAAAACGCGCTCGATAACGCCGTCGCCGCCTTCAAAGTCGCCTTCGATATGAGCGCGCGCGAATTCCGGCCCGACCGAAAAGGAAAGCTCGATCCCGAAGCCGCGCAGCTCGCGCGCGAGGAGCTCAATCGTCTGTACATGAAGTACGCCGCGATTACCGTTTCAGGGGAGCGATACGAAGACGCGTTCGTCGTCGCCGATCGACTTGCGCATGACGAAACGTTTGCCGACGCGGGTCAGGCGGCGGTAATCGCGTTGCGCGCGCTGCAGGCGCTCGCGGCGAACGCGCGCGACCGTGAAGACGAGATCGACGCGACCGCGTTGGATCAGCGCGCGAAAGCGTACTCCGAATTCATGGCGACCCGGTGGGAGGGGGACGCGAACTCGCTCGTCGGTCAAGAGGCGTCGTACGCGCAATTAGACGCGGCGCTTGATTCCGGCGATTTCGCCGCCGCGCGCGCCGCGCTCGATAAGATAGCTCAAGATTCCCCGCGCCGCGCGAGCGCCGAACTCAAAGTTGGTCAGGCGTACTGGACGGCGTGGAGCGCGCGTCGCGACGCGATCGACGACGAGGAAGACGACGAAACGGAGGACGAGCAAACGAATCTCGACGAGCTCCTCGACGGCGCGCAGACCAATCTCCTCGCCGGGCTCGAACGTAAAGTGAAGGCTGGCGCTAGCGAGGACGACGCGCCGGCGATTTTCGCGACCTACCTCCTCGCGCAGACGTACGTTGAAAAGGACGACTTCGCCAACGCGGAAAAGTGGCTGACGCACCCGACGATCGGCGCGGTTAAAGTCTGCGAACGCGTGCGAAACGCCGAAGGCGAACCGCCCGCCGCGCTCGCTTTCGTCAACGACTCCTTTCAAATGGCGGTTCTCGCGTTGCAGTTGCGGCTCCTAACGACGAACGTCGAACGCCTCGAGGAGGCGGAGAAGACAATGGCGCAACTCGACGCCATTGCGGAAAAGTCGCCGGAAAACGCCGCGAAGCTCTCCGGCGTCTACTTGGCGATCGGCAAGCGTTTCGAAGAGCGACTTCGCGCGTTGCGCGCGAGCGATTCCGAGGAGAAGCGCGAGGAGATGCAGAAGGCGGCGGAAGGATTCGAACTCTTCCTGGACGAGGCGTCGAAACGACTCGGCGAGAACAACAGCTACGCGGCGTCGCGCTGGATAGCCGACTCGTTCCTCGCGCTCGGTCGCGGGCTTTCCGATCCGAAGACGAAACCGACGCCGAAAGCGGTTTCGTACCTTGACAAGGCGCGCGCTCTCTTCATGGAGATTGCGAAACGTTGTCAGTCGCAACCGGGCTTCGCGCCGAGCGACTCGGCGCTTTCAAGCGCGCTGCTGAGCGTCTGCGAATGCGACCGTCACGCGCAGCGGTACGAGCGCGCGTACAAGGGACTTCAGGCGCTCCTAACGAAGTCGCCGGATAATCTCGACGTCCAGCAAGAGGCGGCGCGACTCCTGCACGCGTGGGGGGCGCGCGATCCGCAGAATTACGTTAAAGCGATCGCGGGGGACGGCGCCGGCAAGCAGGGCGGTAAGCTCGTCTGGGGCTGGAACGGTATCATTAAGCGCCTCATGCCGATGATCGACAAGGGCGATCGCTACAAGGAACTGTATTTCGAGGCGTATCGCGGCAAGACGCGGTCGCGCTACCTGTACGTTCGCAGTATTAAGGACGTCGAGGAGCGCAAACGTCAGGCGCAGGACGCGGAGGAGGATATTAAACGACTTTATCAGACGCGTCCGGGCATGGGCGGGACCGCCTCCTTCGCCTATTTCGATCGCGCGTGCCGCGAATTTCAGAAGTTGCGCGGCGTCGCGCCCGATGGACTCAAAGGGAAAAAATAGCGGATCGTAGCGCCGCAGGCTAGGAATAGAATCGTATGAAGAGAATTGAAAACGCGCGTCGCGCGCGACTCGCCGTCGTCGTCGCGACCATAATAACGATATTCGGCGCCATGCTCCAACGCGCCGAGACCGCCGATCGCGCGCGATACGTCGTGCGAACGGAAACCGGGGAGTTCGAGGAGCGCGACCTCGAAGGAAAGCTGACGTCAATGACGGAGGACGAACTGACCTTCCAGATCGACGACGCCAAACGACCGGAAGGCGCGCCCGAGGACGGCGTCATTCCGGCGGAACGCGTCTTGTGGATTATGCTCGACGGCGCCCCGATTAATCTCGACGCCGCGCGCGTTGAAATTGAAATCGGCGAGTATGAAAACGCGCTCGAACGCCTCAACGCGCTCAAAGAGAATGAAATCGACCCCGATCGCAAGCCGCGCGTCGCCGCCGAAGTCGAATGGTACAAGGCGTACGCGACGCTCCAGCTCGCGCTCGCCGACGCGCAGTCGATCAACGCCGGCGGTAAGGCGACCGCCGACTTTATTAAGGCGCACGGCGATCACTATCGCTACTACGCGGCGATCGCCATGCTCGGGGACGCGTATCTTCACATGGCGCGGAATGGAAGCGGCGCCGAGAAAGAGTCTTCGCTCAAACGCGCGAAGAGCGCTTACGCGAAACTCGAAAAAGCGCAGTCGGCGATAACGCGCGCGCGCGGCAAACTTGGGCTTGCGCGAGTCGCGGTCGAGGAGAAGGATCCCGCGACGGCGGAGCCGCTCTTTGCCGAAATCGCGAAGGACGCGGAGCTTGTCAACGAGCTCCACGGGCTTGAGGTCGTCGTAGCGGCAAAGCTCGGACTTGCGGGCGTCTACGCGAACAGCTCGCGCTTCGCCGAGGCGCGGACGTTGCTCGACGAAACGCTTGCGTCGACGCCGAATAGCGCGACGTTGCAGCAGGCTCAGATCTACAACGCGATCGGGGACGCGCGCGCGCTTGAAGGCGCGACGGAAGAGGCGATCGTTGCGTATTTGCACGTCGATCTCCTCTATCCCTCGGCGCGTCACGAGCGGGTTAAGGCGCTCAAGGCGCTCGCGCCGCTGTGGCGCAAGGTCGGTCGCGACGATCGTGCGGACGAAACGGTCGAGCGCCTGAAGACGAGATTTAACGTGAAAGCGGAATAACGTCGCGAAAGTCGGCGTCGTTCCGGCGGAATCGCGGCAAATTTTGTAATTAAGGGAAAAAAAGGGCGCGCGTTCATTGCAGACGAGGCGTCGCGCGTTACAATAGAACAAAGGGACGCGGCGGCGCGTCCGCGCGGCGCGCGTGCGTCGCGAGCAGAGCCGCCCTCCGCGCGAGGGGGCGCGATCGAATTTTAGCGCGATCTTACGAGAGCGCGTTCCGAGGTGTTTTTATGCGTAGTATTCAGCCGGTCTTTTCACTGCGTTCGATAGCGATCTTCCTGATCGCGTGCCTAGCGGCTTTCGCCGCGACCTCCGCGTCCTTTGGTCAGGACGAGGTCGACTTCGACGCCTTCGACGACGCGGAGCAAGCGGCGCCCGCGGAACCGGGCGCGGCGGCGGAGCAGGGGAGCGACGCGGGCGGCGCCGCGTCGGGCGCGACTGAAGAAGGGGGCAAGCGGGACAGTTATCTTGTCTGGATGTACCGTTCGCTCGGCTGGTTCTTTACGATCGTCTTTTCGCTCCTATCGCTGACGATGGTCGCGCTCATTGTTATTAACATAGTCGCGTTGCAGCGTTCCGCGCTCGCGCCGGAGGAGCTGGCGGAGGAGTTCGGCGCGTTGCTCGATCAGAATAAATTCCAGGAGGCGTACGAGCTTGCGAAGAACGACGAATCGCTGCTCGGCAAGTCCCTCGCGACGGGTCTGGCGCGCATGCCGAACGGGTTCGACAAAGCGATCCAGGCGATGCAGGACGTCGAGCAGGAAGAGACGATGCGTCTTGAGCATCAGCTCGGGTACCTTGCGTTGATCGGCAATCTTGCGCCGATGATCGGGCTCTTCGGCACGGTAGTCGGCATGATCGCGTCGTTCCAGGCGATCGCGTCGGGCGGCGCTGCGCCGTCTCCGCAGAAGCTCGCGGAAGGTATCGCGACGGCGCTCTTTACGACGGAACTTGGACTCGCGATCGCGCTGCCGGCGCTGGCGGCGTACGATATTCTGAAGAACCGACTCCAGCGATTCGTTCTCGACGTCGCCGTTTTGGGCGATAATTTCATGGGACGTTTCTCGAACGTCGGCGCTCCGCGTCAGTAAAAGGTCTCGCGACGGAAAGGGGCAATTATGGCGCGACGACGCGAGCTCTCGAACTTACAGGCGGCGGATACGAATATGACGTCGATGATCGACGTCGTATTCCTCCTTATTTCTTTCTTCACGCTCGTCATGAATTTCTCGCAGGCGGAGCAGCATGAAGAGATCACGTTGCCGAAGAGCGAAATAGCGCAGCCCCCCGACGCCGCGCCCCCCGAGATGATTACCCTGCAGATCGGCGCCGATCATCGAATCTTTCTCGGCGCGAAAGTCTGCGGTATTGAAAGCGAAGACTACGCCGCGACGAGTCTCGCCGCCGCCGTGCGCGAGGAGCTTGACGTGCTCTATCTCGTGCGACGCGTCGATCCGAAAGACGTTACCGTCGTTATACGCGGCGACGCCGACGTCGAAACGAGCTTCGTG